>JASGCG010000391.1 GCA_030054235.1 Bacteroidia bacterium | reverse complement strand
GATACGGCGCCGTGGACTTCAGCACGCCCGTCGATCGCGGCATGGCCGTCAATGCGGGCATCGAGTGGGATGGCAACTGGTACGAGTTCGGCTCGGGCACGCCGCTGGGCAATGCGATCGGTGGAGCGGATCCATGGGACACGATCGTGAACGCGACGGTCAGCGTGGGGACCACGATCCGCGTCGACTCCGACTGGACGGTCTTGCTCCAGGGCTTCGCCAGCACCAACGGCGAAGATGGTGCGGAGTTCAGCGACACCATCACCGGTGGTGGCTTCGGTGCGTTTTCCTACCGCATGGGCCCCGACTTCAATCTTGGCCTGGGTGTGATCGGCAGCTCGCGCATCGAGGATGACCCGCTCATCGTGCCGGTGATCCTGATCGACTGGGAACTCGAGCAGGGGATCCGGCTGACGAACGTGGATGCCCCGCAGGCGTTCCCGACCGGGCCGGGCATCGAGCTCGTGTTCGACGTGAGCAAGGAGTGCCACCTGGCCTTTGGTGGCCGCTGGTCCTACCAGCGATTCCGGCTCGACGACGGTGGCCCGGCCGCCCGCAGCGACGGCGTCGGCGAGGACCAGTCGATCCCGCTCTGGGTCCGCAGCGGCTGGCGGCGCGGTGCGGCCCGGATGGATGTCGTGTTCGGGTTCAACGCCATGCAGGAACTCACGATCTCCGACAGTTCTGGCGATCAGCTCGCAGCCGCCGACATGAACCCGGCGATCCTGCTCGGTGCGTTCTTCTCGGTTGATTTCTGACGCGAAGTTGGAACGTTATGCGGGGCGTCAGGCGACTGCCGGTGCCTCGTGCAGCGTCACGCCCGCAGCCGTGCCGAGCGCGTAGGTGAACCCGGGCTGGAGCGCGCCGGCAGCGTGCGTGCCGTCCTTCGCAAGCACGATCAGCCCAACCTGGACATTCGCCGCCAGCGGTCCGGCTTCGACCAGTCGGTGGAGCGCGTCGCGGCAGGCTTCGGCAGGGCTCGCTCCGGAACGCAACCGTTCGACGGCGATGCACGACGTGAGCTTGCGCATCACCACTTCGCCCAGCCCGGTGCAGACGGCGGCGCCGGCCTTGGGATCCACGTAGAGCCCCGCACCGACGAGTGGTGAATCACCGACGCGACCATGCATCTTCCACGCGAGTCCGCTGGTGGTGCAGCTGGCCGCCATGCGGCCCTTCGCATCGCGCACGACCATGCCGATGGTGTCGTGATTCTCCGAGTTGGCGCGGGGGCTGTACTGGCGCTCGCGAAGCCACTCGCGCCAGGCACGCTCCTGCTCCGGGTCGAGCGGGCGTGCTCCGGTGTGGAGCCCCTCGCTGCGCGCGAAGGCCTCGGCGCCCGGGCCAACCAGCAAGGCGTGCGGTGTGCGGTCCATGACGCGGCGCGCCAAGGCGATCGGATGCGCCACGCCTCGCACGCATGCCACGGCGCCCGAGCGCCCCGTGTCGTCCATGATGGCGGCATCGAGCGTGACGATGCCATCGCGATCCGGCCAGCCCTGCAACCCGACGGATCGATCGGGGCACTCCGACTCGACCACCATCACGCCGCGTTCAGCTGCATCGAGTGCGCTGTGTCCTGCGGCAAGTTCGGCGAGGGCCCGCTCGGTGGCGGGCTTCCCATGGTTCCAGGTCGCGAGCACGATGGGGGCATCGATCATGGGCATGGCTCCGGAGAGTTCGGCGGCAGTCGGCGCGTGGTGCGGGATGGTGCATCCGGCCAGCAGCGTCGATCCGGCGACGAGCCGCACCGAGTCGCGTCGGGTCATCGAAGCTCGCATCGACGGATCCATCATCGTGCCGGTCGGTCCAGGCCTTCGGGCGGCATGGCGATCGCATCGGCGATGAACACCATGCGCGTGCGCGGCTCGGTGATGCGGGCGATCTCGTCGGCGCTTGCACCTGCGTCCTCGGCGATGTGCCGCAGCGTTTCGACCGACTGTTCGCGAGCCACGGCTCGACCGTAGGCCCGAGCCCGGGCGCCCTGGGCATTCCGCGGCACGAAGAACTCATGGTCGCGCGTCATGACGAGCAGCGGTTCACCGCCGGTCTTCATCTCGACCCAGCAGCCCATGGTCAGGCAGACCTTCGAAAGTTCGCCCTCGATCACGACCGGCATCGCACCATCCTGGCCGGCGTCGCCACGCATGACCTGGTCCGCCGTCATGCGGGGCCAGGCGGCCATCGCATCGATCGATGCCTGCGTCTGCAGGGAGTA
>JASGCG010000390.1 GCA_030054235.1 Bacteroidia bacterium | reverse complement strand
CCGATCGAGCGTGCCGGCCATGCGGCCATCCCGCAGCACGATGGCGCGGTCGGCGATCGCGAGGACTTCATCCAGGTGATGCGACACGTAGACGACCGCCACGCCGCTCCGACGCAGTTCATCCAGCATCGACAGCAGCCGGTCGGTCTCGCGTGCACTCAGGCTCGAGGTCGGTTCGTCGAGGATGAGGATGCGCGCGTTGGCGCTGAGCGCCTTGGCGATCTCGACGAGCTGTCGCTGCGCGATCGGCAGGCTGCCGCAGAGCATCGACGGGTCGAGGTCGAGCCCCACACGCGCGAGCCATCGTCCGGCCTCGGCGCGCATCGAGCGCGTGTCGAGCCAGCCGAAGCGGTGATGCTCGCGGCCGAGCAGGATCGCCCCGGCGAGATCGAGGTTCTCGGCAAGGTTGAGTTCCTGATGCACGAGCGCGATGCCGGCCTGCGCCGCCTCTGCCACGCTGCGCAGGCGCAGTTCGTGCGCGTGGCCCTGTGCATCGACCTCTTCAAGCGAGCCGGAACTCGGCGCGAGCACGCCCGACAGGATCTTGAGCAGCGTGCTCTTGCCGGCACCGTTCTCGCCCACGATGGCGAGCACTTCTCCGGCGCGGATGTCGGCATCGATCCCATCGAGCGCCGTCACGCCGGCAAAGCGGCGGCCGATGCCGCGCGCACGCAGGATCGTGCGGACTTGAGGAGCGCTCGCCATGGATCGGACTGTACCCGCGGACCGTGGCGATCGGCCTCGACGGCGCGGCTTCAGCGGGGCAGGACTCCGGCCTTCAGCCGGATCACTTCGCGGCCTTGCCCGCGGCGAGCTTCGCCTTCAGGTCCGACCAGAAGGCATCGACGTTGTCCTTCGTGATCGTGCGCGCGGGGATGTTCATGACCCCATCCTTCGGGATCGCGTCGAGCTTGCCCTGGGTCAGCGCGTGGAGCAGCTTGATGCTCTCGTAGCCGTAGCCGTAGGGATCCTGCACCACGGTGCCGAGCACGATGCCCTCGCGGATGCCCACGAGCACGTCGGCTCCCTCGTCGAAGGCGGCGATCTTGATCTGGCCTGCGCGACCGGCCTGGCGGAAGACCTCGACCGCGAGCACAGAGTTGTATTCGAAGAGCCCGGTGACGAGCGCGAGCTTGGGGTAGCGCGTCATCACGTCCTCGATGTTGGCCTTGGCCTTCGCGCGATCGAAGGAGTCGGTCCACGTGCCCACGATCGTGTAGCCGGCCTCGGTGAACGGCTTGGTGTGGTCATCGCGGCGCTCGGCATCGACGCTGCGGCCGAGCAGGCCATCGACGAAGCCCTGCCAGCGTCGCTTGGCGTTGTCCTGCTCAAGGCGCCCGATGAAGATGGCGACCTCGCCACCACCCGGTAGTCCCTTGCGAGCGAGTTCGCCGCACTGGCGGCCGGCGAGGTAGTTGTCCATGCCGATGTAGCAGAGGCGCGGCGAGCCGGGTGCATCGCTGTCGTTGGTGATGAGCAGCGCCTGCTCGGCGATCTGGTTGAGCACCTCCATCTGGTTCTTGGGATCGATCGGGCTCACCGACACGCCGTCGATGCCGCGGATCACCAGGTCCTCGAGCATGCGCTTCTGGTCGCTCAGGCCCGCACCCGGGAAGACCACCGTGACCTCGCAGCCAAGGTCCTTGCCTGCGGCGAGCGAGCCGGCCTTGGCGATCGTCCAGAAGTCGGCGACGCCGTTGCTCACGAACGAAAGGTGCGGCGACTTCATCGGCTGCTTGGCGTAGCCGGCGATGCGTTCCTTCTGGGCCGCGACGAGGTCGGCGGCAGGGGCGATGGCCATGGCCGTGCACAGCGAGAGGGCGGTGGCGAGGACGGCGACGGTGCGATGGATCGTCATGCCGTGCAGCCTAGCGCAGCAGGGGTAGCCTGCACCCATGACGAACCTGCCGACCGACCGTCGTGACTTCGTCCGCACCGCGAGCCTGCTTGCCGCTGTCGGGCCAGCACTTGCCGCTTGCGCAGCCCCGCCCAAGGCCACGGTCGTGCCGGCACCCGCGCCCGCGCCGCTGCCTCCGCCCGGCCGACCGATGGGCCGCATCAACGTGGGCATCGTGGGGTATGGCAAGCGTGCGAGCGAACTGCTCGATGCGTTCATGGATCACCCCGGTGTGGAGGTCGTGAGCGTGGCTGAAGTGGTCGATGCTCGCCGTGACGAGTGCATCCGTCGGGTGAACGGCAAGCGCGGCCGCATGGTGTGCACCGCAG
>JASGCG010000389.1 GCA_030054235.1 Bacteroidia bacterium | reverse complement strand
GCTCGTCGAACGGCCCGGGATAGATCGCGCCGTCGATCTCGTGGTAGATCTCGAAGGAGCCGGTGGAGAGCTCCTCGACGGCGTTGTCCTCAAGGTCATTCACCATGGCGAACGCGCTGTCGGGGTCGGGATTCTCGCCGTAGTACTCCATGATGGCGATCATGGTCTCGACGCCCGCTCGCGCGGCCCACCTGGCCTGCACCTTCGACATGGCTTCGCGGCCCATCACGGCCTGGCGATAGCAGCCCAGTTGCGTCGCCGAGGTGATGAGCGCGGCCACGGCCACGCACCAGATCACGATCGGCAGCACCATCGCGCGCGAGCGGTTCATCGTCCGCCTCCAGCCGAGGCAGGACCGCCCGCACCCATGCCGCGACCACCGCCACCTTGGCCGCCGCGGCCACCACCTTGACCGCGACCGCCTTGGCCACGGCCGCCTTGTCCACCGTTCTGGCCAAACCCGCCGCGGCCGCCACCCATGCCGCCGCGGCCTCCGCGGCCATCGCCCGGGATCGTCACGCCGTCGGGAATCTGCACGCCCATGCCAGCCGCGCCATCCACGCCAAGGCCGGCCGCAGCGCCGGCAGCACCCGCAGCATCAGCTGCTGCTGCGGCTTCCGCGGCTGCAGCCTCGGCCGCCAGTTGCTGCTCGTACTGCGCGATCTGCACGAGCGGGGGCGATGCGCGATCGATGGGCACGACGGTCTGCAGCGTGACCAGGTCACGCACGAGCGGGTCGATCTGGGCACCGGGTTCATTGCCGAGCGCGCGCACGGTCACGCGCAGCGCCCAGGGAAGCCCATCAAGATCGCTGTCCCACGCATCGCGCCAGCTGCTGCCGTCGTAGGCCTCGAAGCGCAGGCTCACCACGCCATCCATCAGCGGCACCGCGGAACCGCCACCGCGTTCGTACTGATCGGGCTGGCTGTCGGCCCGCATCCAGAGCGCCGAGCCCAGATCGTCGTCCTCGATGCGCAGGTGCGTCTCGAACTCCTGGCCGTCGCCGTTGTACTCCGTCTCGCGCACGGTGCGCAGGCGCGTGTTGTAGACCAGCAGCTCGTCGCGATCGACCTCGAGCCCCGGTGCATCCGCCACGGTCGCGGTGTGGTCGTCCACGATCAGCACCCGGCAGTGGAACAGGTCATCGCTGCGCAGCGTCGACTGGAGCTCCTTGCGCACGGTCTCCAGCGCGCCGAGCGCTCGAACGTGCGCATCCATGCGGAGCTTGCAGACCTCGCGCGCGCGCCCGAACTGCGAAAGGCTCGACGTGATGACTGCGGCGATCAGCACCGCGATGGTGCCGGCGATCAGGAGCTCGGCTAGCGTGAAGGCGCGGGGATCACGGCGCAACGGCGGCCTCCTCGTCCTTGCCGAACGCACTTTGGCGATCGAAGGGTTCCGGCGGCCGGCGGTCGGGGTTGGGATCCTCGCCCAGCCGCGGTGCGATGCGGGTCTCGACGGTGTATGCCTGGCCGCGCGCATCGCGCACCATGGCCGTCACCGTGTACGGATCGCCCAGACCCTCGGGATCGATCAGGATCTCGAACTCCCAGTCCTCGAACGGCGCAGCGAAGCGACCTGAGGTGGCGTTGAGCTTGGGGAACTCCGTCACGCCGTCGACGAGCACCTGCGAGAGCAGCCCGTCGAGGAGCGACGACGCGATGACCTCTGACTCGCCTCGACGCTGCATGTCCATGGAGCGCATCGACACGTTGATGATGCCGGCAAGCCCAACCGCCAGGATCACGCCGGCGATCACCACTTCGATCAGGGCGAAGCCGCGGCGCATCACCAGTCCTCCTGCGTGAGGCCGCTTGAGTCAAGGTCGACGCCCTCACGTTCGGCAACCAGCGCCACACCGTTGTCGGCACGGCGCGGGATCAACTGCGTGGCGGGTAGCCGGAGCTCGGTCTCGCCCGATGGACCGACCCAGGTCATCACGATCTCGGGGCGGCCGCCCGATGGGATGCTCGTGATCATCCAGGTGCGGGGGTCGAGTTCCTGGCCATCGGCGCTGATCGCGACCAGCTCCATCTCGCTCGGCACGCGGAAGGGCTTGACCATCGTGTCGTACTCCCACTGCGCCTCGGCCTCGAGCCCGGGCGGGCGCTTCATCACCACGAGCGCGATGTCGCCGGTCTCGCCGTCGCGCATGAGCGCCACCTGTTGCGTGCCCGACGACTCGCGGTAGGCGAACATCGCCAGCACCTGCTCCATCTGCGTCATCGCCGAAT
>JASGCG010000388.1 GCA_030054235.1 Bacteroidia bacterium | reverse complement strand
TCGTGATGCGATGGAGCGCGCAGGTCGGCGACCCGCCAAGGCGCAGCAGCCCACCCCGCCCGAGTCGGACGAGCCGTCTGGTCCGGCGCCTGCAGCACCCACTCCAGCCACGGCGCCATGAGTTCGGGCGAACTCACGCTGCGCGTCCTCTCCGGACTTCCCTTGGGGACGGCGCCGCTGGTGGTGGATCCCCAGTCTGGCGCTGTGCTAGGTCGGGGCAGCGACTGCTCGCTGGTCATCGATCACCCGGCAGTCAGTCGCCGCCACGCCCGCATCGAAGCCGTGGCTGGCACGTGGACCGTGCGTGACCTGAGCAGCCGCCATGGCACCAAGGTCGATGGTGCGGCGCTCGCTCCGAACGAGCCGGTCCAGCTGCGCCCGGGTTCACGCATCGATCTCGGTCCGGTGGCGCTGCGCGTCGAGCGCGGCGGCGCAGCCTCGGCATCGTCCATCAGTTCGACGCTGCTTGATGGCGCAAGCCAGGCGCGCGCACGCGTCGTGCAGGGCGGCGGGGCGATGGCCGCTCGCCGGCTCGATGCGCTGATCGCGATCGTGGGCATGCTGCAGCGAGCCGGCACGGAAGACGCCGTCGTGGGGGCTGTGCTGCCCGAACTCGTCAAGGCCACTGGCTTCGCGCGCTGCGTTCTCGTGCGCGGGCTCGACGCATCGGGCTCGGCCGATGTGCGCGCGGCGTACCCCGAGGGTTCCGCGTCGAAGCCACTCAGCCGCACGCTGCTCAACGCCGCAGCAGGTGGGCAGACCGTGGAACTTGCCGAGCAACCGGATCTTGCCGGTGCGGTGAGCCTCATCATGGCCGAGGTCGTGGGCGCCGTCTGCGCGCCGGTCGTCATCGACGGCGTGGCGGAGTCGTTCCTGTACCTCGATGCATCGGGAGAGCAGGCCCCGGCATCCGACGCTGGCCCGTTCTGCCGTGCTATCGCCGAGATCGTCTCGATGTGCGTCTCCAACATCAGGCGCGAGGCGGCGGAGGCCGAGCGCCGTGCGCTGGTCGAAGACCTTGGTGCAGCGCGAAGCGCGCAGGAACGCCTGATGCCGGCGGTCGAGGGCGAGGTCGGCGGATTCCGCTACCGGCTCGCCAGCGTGCCCGGGCGGTTCGTCGCGGGTGACATCGTCGGGCTGCACGGTTCCGATGAACGCCTCACGGCCTACCTCGGCGACGTCAGCGGCAAGGGGGCCGGCGCGGCCATGCTCATGAGCGCCATCCAGGCGCACGTCGCGGCCCAGCTTTCGTGCGGGCGCGCGCTGCAGGAGTCGGTCAACGGTCTCGGTGACTTCGTCAGCGTGCACGCCGGCGCAGGGCGATTCGCCACCATGTTCTTCGCCTCCTTCGAGGCGTCATCCGGGATCGCGACGGTGATCGATGCCGGTCACGGCTACGCGGTGCTGGTCGATCCCGTGGATGGACCGAAGGCGTTGTCGTGCGACGGCGGGCCTCCCATCGGTGCCGTCGAAGGCTGGTCCTACGATCGCAGCGACGTGGCCTGGACCATCGGCGCGCGCCTCGTCATCTTCTCCGATGGCGTGGCCGAGCAGCTCGATGCCGATGGCCAGCAGCTCGGCATGGACCGCGTCATCGACGTGCTGTCGCGCAGCGAGACCGTCGAAGGCGACGTGTCTGGAATCCTGGCGACGCTCGAGGCTCACGCAGGCGGTACGCAGTACGCGGACGATGTCACGGTGCTCAGCATCGAGCGCATGCGCTGAAGGGGCGGCAGCCTGCCGCCTGCACTGCACGGTGCGGTGCGCCGACGAGCGTCACGCAGGCCGGCGAGCACGCCGGTCCGCGATCGGGGCATACGGGCATTCAGTCGCCGTGTGACCAGTTCGGCGTCGTGGCACCGTTGGCCCAGCGACGCATGTCCATCAGGTCGCGCAGGTTGACCAAGCCAGTGCTGCCGTCGGCGTTGGAGATCGTCGCATTGGCGCCGTAGCGCAGGAGCGGCGCGGCTTCCTGCACGAGGATCTCGAGCCCACCCGCCTGCATCGGCACAGGTGCGGGAGCGGGGGCAGGCGATGGCGAAAGCACCGCCGAGAGCGCATCGTGCTCGCCGAACAGCGCGAGGTCGACGCCTTGCAGGTTGCCGCCACCCATGCGCCAGATCTCGGTGGCGCCCAAGCGCGGCGGCACGGACCATGCGGCGCCCGGGTAGGTGTCGCTGTCCTCGATGTACAGGCCCGCGGGGCGCAGCGCTGAGCTCGAAAAGACGATCATCTCGCTGC
>JASGCG010000032.1 GCA_030054235.1 Bacteroidia bacterium | reverse complement strand
CCCGCGGCCACGCACGGCCTTGAGCATCTCGAAGCGGGGCTGCATGGCCCGCAAGCCATCCATCAGCTGCGCCCCCATGCGGCGCGCATTGCCGGCCGCGTCGCACGCGTCGTAGGCATGCAGCACGCTGAGGCCCGCGACCATGGCCAGCGTGCCCATGTGGAAGGTCGATGAATGGACGATCGCGCGGTCGAGGCTGGAGAAGGTCGCCTTCCACACATTGCCGCGCACAAGCACCGCACCCACCGGGACCTGCCCACCGGAAAGCGCCTTGGACATGACGACCATGTCGGGCTCGACCCCCTGCTCCTGGTCGATCGCCAGGAACGTGCCGGTGCGGCCCACGCCCGTCTGGACCTCATCGCACACCAGCAGCGCACCGTGCCTGCGGCAAAGTCGTGATGCCTCGGCGAGATAGCCCGGCGCATGCAGGTTCACGCCCTTGCCCTGGATGGGTTCGATGATGAACGCCGCGACATCACCGAGCGCCAGTTCCGCCTCGAGCGAGGCCAGGTCGTTGAACTCGACCATGCGGCAGCCGGGCAGGAACGGCGCGAAGCCCGTACGAAAGCTCTCGCAGCCGTTCAGGGAGACCGAACCGCTCGAGAGCCCGTGGAACGCCTTGCGCGCGTAGAGCAGGCCCGGCCGGCCCGTGGCGCACTTGGCGAACTTGATGGCGGCCTCGATGCCCTCGGTGCCTGAGTTCGTGAAGAAGACGTGGTCAAGGTCCCTGCCCACACGCGCCTTGAGCTCGCGCGCGAGCACCGTGGCCAGGGTCGGCACCTCAAACTGCACCATCGACGGCAGCTCGAGCGCCAGGGCATCCTGCAGGGCCCGCGTGACCGTGGGGTGGTTTCGGCCAAGGTTGCAGACCGCGTAGCCCGCGAGGAAGTCGAGGTATCGGTTGCCCTTGGCATCCCACAGGTGGGCGCCCTCGGCCCGCACGTACTCCCGGTCGAAGCCGATCGTGCGCAGGACGGTGGCGAACCGCGGGTTCACGTGCTCGGCGAGCTGGCTGGTGCCCTGCCCGCGTTCGCGGGCGAGGAGGGCCGACAAGTCGAAGTCCATTGCGAGGAGCCTAGCAGCCTCCCTTGTCGGCTTGAAATGGCTTGAATTCCCGCCCGTTTCCCCCCCCCCGCTCCCATCTTCACCTAACCCTAACGCGGTTTGAGAGGAACCGACGTGATGCGGGGTTACTTTCCCCGCGTCGATGAGTCGTTCGTCGGCGCTGTCCCCTCCCTTTCCCTTTCCATCTTGAGGATCTCTCCTATGTACCGCATTGCAACGTGCGCCCTCGCGGCTCTCGTGGCGTCGACCGCTTCGGCCTCGCTCATGGCCGGCTCGGTGGCGATCGTCGGCTTCCAGGCCTCTGGCGCCCCGACCGACAACATCGCCTTTGCCGCCCTCGTCGACCTTGCCCCCGGCACGGTCCTGTACTTCACCGACAACGGCTGGACCGGCACGGGCTTCCGTGGCGTGTCGGGCACCGACAGCGATGGCAACGAGAACCTGATGAAGTACACCGTCGGCGCCAACGGGCTCGCCGCGGGCACCATCATCAGCTCGCTGTCGACCAATGCCGACGCCGGCATGTGGTCGCTCTCGGGCCTCGTCGGCACGGGCACCTCGGCGTTCCAGCAGCTCTCGCTCTCGTCGACCGGCGAGCAGGTCACCGTGTTCACGAGCACCAACACCGCGAACCCGATGTTCGACGGCTACACCTCGCTCTGGAACTTCGACAACACCGGCGCGTACGAGAACGCGACGAGCTCGTCGACCGGCAGCCTCGCTCCCGGCCTTGGATTCGGCTCGGCCACGCTGCTCTCGGGTGGCCAGAACTACGCCGTGTTCAACTTCGCTGCCTTCACCAGCGGCACCGCAGAGGAGTGGGCCGCCCGCTTCTCGGATGCAGCGAACTGGACCACCGGCACCGCCACGACCAGCACCGCCGATGGCTCGTTCTCGGTTGTTCCGGCTCCCGGCGCCATCGCCCTCCTGGGCGTTGCTGGCCTCGCCAGCCGTCGCCGTCGCTGAGCTCTGCATCACGGTCTGAACACACAGCGGCCCCGTCCATCTGGACGGGGCCGTTGTCATTTCGTGATGCAGTGTGCGGGCGGGCCATCAGCCCGCGGCGTGCTCGATCACTTCGCCGCCAGCAGCCGCTCGACGTACTTGATGTCGTGCGTGGCGTTCACGAACTGCGGTTCGCGCAGGAGCCGCATGTGCAGCGGGATCGTGGTCTTGATCGGTCCGACCTTGAACTCCTTGAGCGCACCGAGCGAGCGCTGGATGCAGGTCGCACGATCGGGCGCGTGCACGATGAGCTTGCCCACCATGCTGTCGTAGTTGGGCGGCACGCGGTACCCCGCACGCACATGGCTGTCCATGCGGATGCCGGGGCCGCCGGGCGGCGCCCACGTCTCGACGAGGCCGGCCTGCGGCATGAAGTTGCGATCCGGGTCCTCGGCATTGATCCGGAACTCGATCGCGTGGCCGTTGATGCGGATGTCTTCTTGGCGATAGGGAAGCTTCTCCCCCGCCGCCACGCGAATCCCGGTCTGCACGATGTCGACGCCCGTGATCGCCTCGCTGATGGGATGCTCCACCTGCACGCGGGTGTTGACCTCGAGCATGTAGAAGTTCTGGTCCTTGTCCATCAGGAACTCGCAGGTTGCGGCGCCGCAATACTTGGCGTTGCGGATCAGTGCCGCGGCGCTCGCGCAGACGCGGTCGCGCTTGGCGGGATCCACGCCCGGCGCGGGGGCTTCCTCGATCAGCTTCTGGTGACGACGCTGGCTGCTGCAATCGCGCTCGTAGAGGTGAATCGAGTTGCCGTGGTTGTCGCCGATCACCTGCACCTCGAAGTGACGGGCCTGCTCGAGGTACTTCTCGACGTAGACCATCGGGTTGCCGAACGCCGCGGCGGCTTCCTGACGTGCGCTGTCGACACCTGCACGCAGTTCGGCCTCGTCACGCGCGATGCGCATGCCGCGACCGCCACCGCCGCCCGCAGCCTTCACGATGACCGGATAGCCGATCTCGGCAGCGACCTTCACGGCTTCCTCGAGGTCCTCGATGCCGCCATCGGTGCCCGGGAAGATCGGCGTGCCGCTCTGCTTGGCCATGCGCTTGCAGTTCACCTTGTCGCCGAGCAGGTTCATGGCCTCGGGACTCGGGCCGATGAAGGTGAAGCCCGAGTCGCGCACGACCACGGCGAAGTGGCTGTTCTCGCTCAGGAAGCCATAGCCCGGATGGATGGCATCGGCATGCGTGAGCTCTGCGGCGGCAATGATGCGGTCGATGCGAAGGTACGAGTCCTTGGAAGGACCCGGCCCGATGCAGACGGTGCGGTCGGCCTGTTCGAGCCACGTGCCGCCGGCATCGGCCTGGCTGTGCACGCAGACGGACTCGACACCGAGCTCGCGGCAGGCGCGGATGATCCGCAGCGCGATCTCGCCGCGGTTGGCGATCAGGATTCGTTTGAACATGGTGGTGGTTGCGCCCCGTTCAGGACGGCTTGATCAGGAAGAGCTTCTGGCCGAATTCGACGGGCTGGCCGCTCTTGACCAGGATCTTGTGGATGGTGCCCGACTTCTCGGCCTTGATCTCGTTGAAGATCTTCATCGCCTCGACCAGGCACACGATCGACTCAGGCCCGATCTGCGCGCCAACCTGCACGAACGGCGGCTTGTCGGGGCCAGGCGTGGCGTAGAAGGTGCCGACCATCGGGCTTTCCACGGCAATGCAGCCAGCATCGTCGTCGGCCTTGGGGGCCGCCGGAGCTGCAGCGGGTGCTGCAGCAGCCGGGGCAGCCGCCGCAGCGGGAGCGGCGGGAAGCGCCATCGTGGGAGCCGCTGCTGGAGCGGCGAGCACCACAGGCTTGCCGCCGCGCTTGACGGTCACGGTCTCTTCACCATCCTTGAGGTCCAGTTCGGTGAGGTCGTTCTCGACCATCAGGCGGACCAACGACTCGAGTTTGCGGATGTCGATCATGTTGGGGCGGAAGTGTAGCGATCTTGCAGCGATCAGGCGGCAATTCACCCAGTCCGCGGCCGCGTCGTCCGGCCGCCCGAGGTTTCGATTGACCCGAATCGGCTCAGCGATGGGGCTTGAAGGCCCGCGGCGCGCCAAGGATCTCGGACATCAGGATGGCCTGGCGGGCTCCCTGACGGGTCTTGAGCAGACCAGCCACCGACTCGGCCATCGCCCCACGCTCATGGCGACGAAGCGACGCAGGCGCCGCGGAAGACGGCGCACCAGCCGGCGCCGCGACCACGACTCGTGGAGCGTGAACCGGTGCCACCTGAGCAACGGGGCCCGGCGGCACTGGGCCCGCTGTCGGCGCGGGAGCAGGTCGCTCGATGCCCGCGGCGCGAAGCGCTTGACCAAGCACCGACTGGACTTCAGCGCGGACGTCTTCGACCGCTGCGCGCACCCCAGCAAGCGAGTGGCTCGCATCGTTGCTTTCGTCCTCCTCGCCGTCCTGCGACGACGCTTCGGGATCGAACGTGTCGTCGATCGGCGGCGGTGCTGCAGGAGCCGCTGGTGCGGCCGCGGTTGGACGAAGCGACACCCCGCCTGCCGGCAGCAGCTCCGCGGGGAACCCGCGCGCGGGAAACTGATTGATCACATCGCGCGCTTCGGCGAGCCCGATGTTGCAGATCGCCCGAAGCGCCATGACGGCCTCGATCACGTTGCCTTGCTCGATCAAGCGCGCGACCGCAGTCGCCTGACCGGCATTCATGGGACGAACGCTGTTGACCTGCACGGGGCGCGTGCCATCAAGCGACGGCGAGGCTCCGACACCCGAACCTTCGCCGCGACCTGCGGCATCAGCTGCAGCCTGCTTCTCCTTGGCCTTCTTCGCGTAGTAGCCAGCGACCGCCTGGAAGACGGCGATCAGGATGAAGATGACGATCGACTGCGTCACGGCTCGCGAATCCTAGCCTGTGGTCGGCTCGCAGCGCGGCGCGACGATCGGCCGCAGGCTGCCGCCGACGCGTTCGAAGGCGACGCCGAAGCCCGAGCCGAGTGTGGCTTCGCTGAGCACGGACTCCCGCGGACCGCTCGCCCGCAACCGCCCTGCCTCCATCCACCAAACCTCGTGGGCCAAGGCATCCGCCAGCGCCAGGTCATGCAGCACCACCAGCACCAGGCTCCCCGCGCTGGCCAAGCACTGCAGCGCCCCTGCCACACGATGCTGCTCGGCCAGATCCATGGCGCTGAAGGGCTCATCGAGGATGAGCAAACCGCCCAGATCGTGCTGCGCGAAGGCTCGCGCCAAGACCACGCGTTGCTGCTCGCCGCCCGAGAGCGCTGCGAACGGTCGATCCACCAGTTCGCGCACGGCCAAGGCATCGATGGCGCGCTCGACGTGCTCCGTAGATCGCGGCACGACGGCGCCGGCCAGGCCGATCACCTCGCGCGCGGTGAAGTCGGCAGCCACGAGAGGTCGCTGGGCGACGTAGGCAACGGATCGCGCCCGATTCACGGCGGAACTCGTCATCAGATCGCCTCCGCGCCACACGACCGCGCCCGAGCGCCGGCCTGCATGCACGCCAGCGACCGCGCGCACCAGCGAACTCTTGCCGCTGCCGTTGCGGCCGATCACCGCCACGATGCGACCAGCGGCTGCGCTGACGGTGACGCCACGCACCGCTTCGCGCGTGCCGTGCCAGACGGACAGGGCATCGATGAGCAGGCTCATGCGCCACGCCCCCCCTGGCGACGCAGCACCCACAGGAAGATCGGCCCGCCAAGGATCGCCGTCACGACCGCCACCGGCAGCTTGCCCGCACCCGGCAGCGGCACCGCAAGTCGCAAGGCATCGGCTGCAATCAACAGGGCCGCGCCAAGGACCGGTGACGCCACGACCAGCCCGCGGTGCCCTGCACCCAGCATGAGCCGAGCCACATGCGGCGCGACGAAGCCCACGAAGGCGATCGGCCCGCAGAGCACGACGCTCGAACCCGCCAACGCACCGCTGAGCACGACGAGTCGCCAGCGCAGTGCGGGAAGATCGACCCCCAGGCTCATCGCCTCGTCGTCGGCGGTGCACGCCGCATCGAGCCATCGCGCTCGCACGACCGACCACCAACTGCTCGCAGCGAGCAGAGCCGCGCCCACCACGAGCGGCACACGCTCAGGCAGTTCGGGAATCCGCCCCATCGCCCATGCCATCAGGTCACCTCGTGATGACGGCGGCATCAGGTACTGCACGAGGATGGTGAGCGCGCCTGCCACGCTCGCCACGACCACGCCGGCCAAGAGCAGGGTCACGGGATCGATCGCGCCATGCCTGCGCCCCGCTGCCACCACGACGATCAGCGCGAGGGCTGAACCGATGGTGGCGGCCACCATGCCGCCGTCGGCCATGACCCATGCAGCGCCCCAGCTCGCCGCCAACGCACCGACCGAGACAGCGAGCCCGGCACCCGACGACAGACCCAGCACGAAGGGCGAGGCCAAGGGGTTGCGCAGGAGCGCTTGCAGCAGCGCGCCCGACAGACCGAGGCTGGCACCGGCCACGGTCGCACTCGCCAGCGCGCCCAGACGAAGGTCCACGATGTCAGGGGTTGGCCATGCCCAGCCACGCGCACCGAGCATGAGCCGAAGCACGATCGCGAGTGCTGCGACAGCGATGATGAGGAACCACGCCACGGTTCGGGATCGCGCGATCGTCATCGCGCTTCCCCCACCTTCGTGATTGCCGCACGCACATGCTCAAGACTCGCACCCAACGTGCCCGAGGGCACGAGCAACGCATCGTCATCCACGTTCACGATGTCAGCACCGGTGCGGAGCGCGAGTTCTTGCGTCCAGGGCGATGGCGCCGAGCCAATCGTGATCACGACCGCAGGCTTGATCGTGACCATCTCCTCCATGCCAAGCGTCTGCCAGGCTCCTGCACTGAGCGCGTTGGGCACCGAGCAGGCCGCGAGGAACTCACCAAGGTAGGTCGATGGCCCGAAGGCCAGCCGGCCATCACCGGCCTGCACCATGAGCACCGTGCGCTCTGGATTCCAGGGCATCGGCGCACACGCCCGGTCCATGGCGGCAAGCAAGTCGCTCGCCCGCGCTGCGAGCTGCTCATCGCCTGGTTCAAGCGCCGCAGGCAGTTCATGCACCATCGTGCGGATGTCCGCGAGCGTCGCCAGCGGCCAGGCGTGGATCCGAGCCCCCAGCCGCGCTGCGACCTGCTTGAGCGAACCATCGATCCCCTGTGCCGGCGGCTGCACCACGATGACGCAGGGCTTGGCCAGGACGAGCGCCTCAGCATCGAGATCGAGCAAGGACCCCACCACCGGTGCATCGGACGCGCACCACGGCGTGCGACCCACGAGATCGCCGCCCGCGCCGAGCGCGACGATGGTCGAGGTGATCGCAGGACTCAGGCTCGCGGCGCCATGGCAGCCATCGCGCCCGCCATCGCCGCAGGCGGCCAGCGTGAGCACGAGGATTCCGCCAACGACCGAGCGCATGGGAGCGATACAGTACGGGCCACGATGCCCCTGCGCAGTGCGATCACCAGCCTCTTCCTCGGCGACGCGACGCCGACCACGGATGCCCCGCCGGCCGCCGGCGAACGCTCGATCCAGGTCCATCAGGCCGAGCCGATCAAGCCCGCCGAGGTCATGCAGCAGTTCGAGACACAGCTGGCGTCCCAGGCCGACGTGAACCGTCGCTTGGGCGAGCTCATCCGACAGCTCGATGGAACGCTGTCTGCGCTGCCTGAGATGGCGCGTCAGCAGGCTCGCATGGTCGACACGCTGATCGACCAGGCGCAGCGCGCGAAGGACCGCGATGCAGCGCTGACGCGCGGCCTGAAGGAACTTGGCGAGGGCTCCGATCGACAGACCCAGGTGCTTGGTCTGGTGCAGCAGCAGCTTGACCTGCACAGCGAGACGAGTTCGCGCGTGGCCGAGATCCTGGGCGAGGCGCGCACCGCGCTGGGCGCCTTCAGCGCCACCAGCGAGCGGCACGCGCGCAGCATCGAATCGCTCGCCGAAGCCACGCGTCGCCGCACGATCCAAAGCGATCGACTGGAGCGGCGCCTGCAGCTCTGGCTCATCGTGACGACGGCGCTCTCGACGACGGCACTCGTCTATGCGCTCGTGGTCGCTCTGCGCGATGCGCCCCAGCCCGCCAACGTGCCCGTGACCCCCGTGGTCGTGACCGAGCCTGGCGTGACCAACGGCGTCGAACCGGCGGCAACGACGCAGGCCACCGCCCCCGCGGCCACCAACGGTGCCGCTGCGGCTGCAGCGCCCACCAAGCCCCCGGTCACCGTGCCCGATGCCACGAACACGGGCTCGAGCGGCACCACGACAGACGAACCCGCCACGGTCGACCCGGTCGCTCCCGGCGCCCTGCGCGGCGGCTGGACCGAACCGATCGATCCATGACGGGCAGAGTCGGCGCCAGACGCGACGGAAGGGGCGAATCGAACGAGCCGCGGGTGAGGTTTTGCCTCACACCCACAACGAGGTTGCGAGGCCGCAAACCCCGCATGGGACCGTTCGCCGCCCTCACGCCGTGGCCGGCATGAGCTGGCTCGATGCGATCGCGCGGTAGACGCCGCATCGCTCGATGAGCTCGGCGTGCGTGCCTCGGTCAACGACGCGCCCCTGGTCCATGACCACGATCCAGTCCGCGGCAAGCACCGTGCTCAGCCGGTGCGCCACCGTGATGACGGTGCGCCCCTCGCCGAACTCACGGATCGCCTCATTGATCTGGCGTTCGCTCTCGGCATCGACCTGGCTCGTGGCTTCGTCCATCAGGAGCACGGCCGGATCACGCAGCGCGGCGCGGGCGATCGCGATGCGCTGCCGCTGTCCGCCCGACAGGCTCATGCCCTGCTCCGCCACCGGCGTGTCGTAGCCCTGCGGCAGGGCGCGAATGAAGGCATCGGCATGCGCGCGCTGCGCCGCGACGATGATCGACTGGCGCGTCGCACCCTCGCACCCAAGCGCGATGTTCTCGGCGATCGTGCCTTGCACGAGGACGGCCTCCTGCGACACCACCCCGACTTGCGATCGCCATGAGCGCAGCGACGCGCCATCGAGATCGATGCCATCAACCATCACGCGGCCCGTCGTGGGCACGAGCAAGCGCGGGATCAGCGACAGCAGCGTGGACTTGCCGCAACCGTTGGGGCCAACGATGGCCACATGCGCGCCAACCGGAATGGTGAGGTCGATGCCGCGCAGCGTGGCGTGCTCGGCACCGGGGTAGGTGAAGCCGACGCCGACGAGATCGATGGCGCGTGCAAGGCGCGCGACGTCGCGGCCACCGTCGGCACCCGGCTCGGACGCAGCATCCAGGATCTCGCGGATCCGCTGCGCCGGCGCCTCGGCCGACTGGATGTCGCTGACGAAGGACGTGAGCGGCCGGAAGCTGCCCGCTGCCACGGCCAGGCTGCCGAGCGACATGAGGAACCGATCGAGCTGCATGCGCCCCGCCAGGAGTTCGCGCCCGGCGATGAAGACAAGCCCAAGCACGACGAGTACGGCCAGCAGTTCCATAAGCGGGCTCGCCAGGCTTCGCACCTTGCGCAGTTTGAGCTCGTTGCGCAGGACACCATCGTTCGCGCTCGCAAAGCGCCGCGACATGTCGGGCTCGGCCGTCGCCGCCTTCACCGAACGAAGGCCCTGCATCGCTTCGTTCGTGACCAGCAGCAGGCGCTGCTGCGCCTCGAGCGTGCCGCGCATGCCGCGATTGATGCGCTTGCCAAGCCGGCGAAGGGTCCAGGCCAGCGGTGGACCAGCGACGATCGCGGCAAGCACGATGCGCCAATCGAACCAGATCGCGACCGCGACCGCGGACAGGCCTTTGGTGACGTGCGCCAGGGAGCGGTTCGTGAGCGCGACCAGCCCACCGTGGAGCTCGCTGCAGTCGCGAAGGATGCGCGTGGTGACATCGCTCGGCCCGCGGGCCACGACCTGCACGAGCGGCAGGCGGATCGCCGCATCGAAGGCGCATTGGCGTGCGCGCGCCACGATGCGCGTGACCATCGTCAGCGTGAGGTACTGGTGCAGGAAGTTCGCGGCAGCACCGATGACGGTGAGCACGGCCAGACCCACCAGCACGACCCCAAGGCTGGCCTCGGTCGATTCGGGCAGCCGCGCGAGAAGCCACTCGGGCACCTGCAGCCACGCGCCCTTGGCATTGTGGTCGCGGGCGATGCCAGCCAGGCCCTT
>JASGCG010000387.1 GCA_030054235.1 Bacteroidia bacterium | reverse complement strand
GCTCGCGCAAGCGCCGTGACACCGGCGGTCAGCACAAGGCAGGTGGCGATCGCCAGGCACCAGCGGACGGGCCTGTGACCGGATCGCTTTGGCACTGGAGCGGGCATCGTGGCCATACAGGCGGTCTGGGGGAAGTGGAGGCCTTCGCGCAGACCTTCCCCCGGCGATGGAACAACTCCTCTGGCTTGGTCATCGGCTGACTGTGCCGGTTGCGCCAAGAAATCCGATTCTGCGGCCGCACAGCCCTTGCGGGGGGGTAATCGCTGATTAGACTCGCCGCTCGCAATTGATGCGAACGGGTCGCGGCCCAGGGGTGTAGGGCGATCCAGACGACCAGGGGACTCGAGCGAGGAGTACCGAAGTGATTCATTGCATGCACCGCGGTGTGGTTTCGATCGCCGCCATGACGCTCTTGGCGTGGACAGCGCAACCAGTGTGCGCGCAAACGAAATCGACCAAGCCCAACATCCTGCTCATCATGAGCGACGATGTGGGGCTCACCAACATCAGCGCCTACAGCATGGGCCTGGTCGGCTATAATACGGCTCCCACTTGATCCTCGCGCGCCCGGGCCCGGTGTGCCGCTGATTCCGCGTTGCTGGTGGGGAACGGCTGCTGGCGTGGGTTCGGGGCTACCCGTCCTCCGTCGCCGGACGTTCGTTGCGGGCATCCTGCCCTCCACTCACTCGATGCCGGCTGCGCTTCGACATCCTGTCTCCGCTGGCCGCCAACGCCGGCTCCCGGAGCACGGGTAGCCCCTCGCGGTCTCCTCGTTCGCCCAGAGGAACGACGCCGCATACGTGGTTCCCTGCGAACCACGATCTTGGCGGCATGGCCATCTTTCCGGCTTGCGCGATCCCTCTCGGAGCGCCATGATGCGGCCTCCACCGGAGGAGGTCACATGGACATCAGCGAACGGAAGCGAGGGGATCGGCAGAAGCTTGCCCGACTGATCGCCAGGGAATCGAATGCCATGCAGCGAGACCGGCTGCGGAGCGTCCTACTCGTGCTGCAGGGCCGGCAGACACTCGAAGTGTCTGCCTCTGTGGGCCGCAGTCGGGCCTTCGTGCAGCGTTGGGCATACGCCTATCGCGACGGCGGTATCGAGGCGGTGCAAGGACGCACGCCACCGGGCCGTCGGCCACGGCTGTCGCCCGAGCAGGAGACTCGCTTCGTGCAGCGGGTCAAGGCCGGCCCGACACCGCGAGACGGTGTCGCATCGCTGCGAGGGCGGCAGATTCAAGGCATTCTGGATCGCGAGTTCGGCAAGACGTTTTCCCTCAATGGGGTCTACCAGCTGCTCAAGCGGCATGGATTCGTTTGCCTCGAGCCCCGGCCGAGGCATCCACGGCAGAACCCGGCTGCAGCGAAGGCCTTCAAGCGGCGCGCCCCCCTTTTGTGAATCGCGTGCGGGCCTCACGGCCTCGCACGAAGGTTCGCTTGTGGTTCCAGGACGAGGCGAGATTTGGCCAACAGGGCACGCTGACGGCTGTCTGGGCGATCAAGGGATCGCGGCCGACCGTCGTGCGTCAGAACGGCCGCAAGTCGATTTGGGTATTCGCGGCCGTCGAGCCTGCCACGGGCTGGTCACTGGCCATGCCATTCCGTGATGTGAACACCGCGACCATGCAGGCGTTCCTTAACGCGGCAGCGAGCAAGCTTCACCGCCGCGAGCATGCCGTCATGATCCTCGACGGAGCAGGCTGGCATAGTGCTCACAAGTTGCGATGGCCCCGGCGCATCACGCCGCTGTTCCTGCCGCCGTACTCACCAGAACTCAATCCAGTCGAACGACTCTGGCACTGGCTTCGCGAGCACCACTGGAGCAATCGCACGTACGCCGACGAGCAGGCCCTCGTCGAGGAAGCCGTCAGGAGCCACCGGACGCTTCGCAGGACAGACATCCGGTCGATCTGCAGAACCCGGTGGCTCACGCCTGAGGATTAAGTGGGATCCGTATAAGACGCCGAACATCGATCGCATCGCCAGAGGAGGGATGTTGTTCACCGACTACTACGGTGAGCAAAGCTGCACGGCGGGCCGTTCCGCGTTCATTACCGGAATTCATCCGGTGCGCACGGGACTCACCAAGGTCGGTCTGCCCGGCTCTCCGATCGGTCTGTCCGCCAAGGATCCGACGCTCGCCGAGTTGCTCAAGCCGCTCGGTTACGTGTCGGGCCAGTTTGGTATGAATCATGTCTGCGTCCGCAACGAGTTTCTCCCCACCGTCCATGGGTTCGACGAG
>JASGCG010000386.1 GCA_030054235.1 Bacteroidia bacterium | reverse complement strand
GAATCCTGCCGTCGCCAGCTCCGCGGGCTCGAGCACCAGGGGATCCTCGAAGGCGCCCTTGTGTTCGTCGATCCACGCCTGCGCCTTCAGGCCCGGCTCGAGCTTGATCGCGATGCGGCTGACTTCGGGATCCTGGCCCTGCGCCATCGCGAGCGTGCGGCGCGCCACCTGCGCAAGCGGGCGCTGCAGCGCACCGAGCACCGGTCGCTCGTAGATCCCCGTGATCGTAAGCCGCACGGGTTCACCGAAGCGTTGCACATCGACCTGCGTCCCCGGCGTCGCGCCGAGCATCTCGGCGGCCAACGGATCCACGATGATCTCATCGTCGCGCTCGGGCCGGCGGCCCGCGACCATCGTGACCTCGCGAAGCCGCAGGTCCTCGACCAGGTCATCGCCGCGAGCCTGCACCGTCGCGCGCTTGGCGCGGCCGAACTCGTCCTTCGCGCCATCGGCGCGCACGAGCGTGAGCGATCCATCGAGGCGCCCGGCTGCATGCTGCACGCCCGGAAGCGCCCGCACGGTCTCGAGCGCGTCATCGCCGAAGTCCTCGCCGTAGCGCTGCACGAGCCGAGCGTCGGCGTCGCCCACGAGCTTGCGCAGGCGCACTTCGACGTTGGCTTGCGCGGTGGCGATCGCGCACGAGACCGCCGTGACGAGCGCCGCGCTCAGCGCGACGGCCGTCACCAGCAGGGCGGTGCGACCGCGCCTACCGGCCAGCGCTTGCCGCGCGAAGGACCAGCTCGGATGGAGTGAGGCCATAGGATTCGAATCGCCCGGCGACGGTTCCGTCGCGCAGCACGAAGGTCTCGACGCAGTTGCTCGCCGCCATGGGTTCGTGGGTCACCACGACCACGGTCATCTGGCGTCGCGAGGCGACCTCGCGGAGGATCGTCCACAGTCGGTCGGCGCTCGCGCTGTCCAGGTTGCCCGTGGGTTCGTCCGCCAGCAGCACGCCCGGCTCGAAGAGCAGCGCCCGCGCGATGGCCACGCGCTGCTGCTCGCCGCCGCTCATCGCTTCGGGGCGGTGATCGGCGCGCGCGCCCAGGCCAAGCTCCTCGAGCAGGGCCAGGCCGCGAGCCTCCAGATCCGCACGCGGGCGCCCGTCCAGCACGCCCGGCAGGATGACGTTGCCCAGCGCGTCGAGCGTGGGCAGCAGGTTGAACTGTTGGAAGACGATGCCGATCGCGCGCCGCCGGAAGAGCGTGAGCGCGGACTCGTCCATGGATTCCAACCGATGACCCGCCACGGTGATCGAGCCTGAATCGGGCCGATCGAGACCACCGAGCAGGTGCAGCAGGGTGCTCTTGCCGCTGCCGCTCGCACCCATGATCCCGTAGAAGCCCGGACCATCGATCTGCAGATCGACGCCGCGCAGCGCTTGCACGGCCCGCCGACCCTGACGGTAGCTCTTGACCACGCGGGACAGCGAGATCCCGACCGAGCCCGTGCTCGGGGCGGGGGACTGCATCGATGCGGTCGTGGCTTCAGCCGACGGGGTGCTTGGCGTCATAGGTCGCGCTGTCCATCAGGCGGTCCAGCGCCGACGTGTCGGACACCTTGAGCTTCACGAGCCAGCCCTTGCCGAACGGATCGGAGTTCAGGAGCGACGGGTCGCTCGTGGCGGCAGCGTTGACCTCGACGATCGTGCCGGTGAGGGCCGAGTAGATGTCGCTGGTCGTCTTGACCGACTCGACTTCGCCCAGGCTTGCACCGCTTGACACCGCGGTGCCGGCGGGCTTCATGCCCACGTAGGTGATGTCGGTCAGTTCGTTGGCGGCGAACTGCGTGATGCCCACCGTCACGGTGTCGCCTTCGGCGTGGAACCACTCGTGCGAATCGGTGTAGCGGCAGGTCGATGGGCTGGACATGATGACTCCTGGATCTCCGTGGGGAAGTGGGCCCGCAAGCATAGCGCGGCACCTTGCTAGACTCCGGCCGGGATCCACGAGCCGTGCACGTCCAGACCATCCTCACGATCAACGCAGCCTGCATCGCACCGGGGAAGGTCCAGAAGGGGCCTGCTCCGGCCGACCTGCTGGATGTGCCGCGTTTCGCGGCCGAGCACCTGGGGCTCCGCGGCATGAACCTGCCCGCGGCCATGCTGCGCGGCAAGACCCGCACCGACCTCGAGAAGCTCCGCGACCGTGCCGACAAGGCCGGCTGCCCGATCCTCGTGCTGGTGGATGACCAACCGCTCGATTTCCTTCGGGAGACCGCGAGTTGCGGCGATCGCCTCTTCGCGTTCGC
>JASGCG010000385.1 GCA_030054235.1 Bacteroidia bacterium | reverse complement strand
CGCTGAAGCAGGCCGTCGAGGCCGTGACCCAGGACCTTGAACAAGCCGCCACCAACGCCGGTCGCGCCTCGAGCCTGCAGGGCGCAAGCGGCCAGAGCGCCCGCAACGAACAGCTCACGATCGCGCTGCTGCAGGCGCGCATGGCTGACTTGCGCGCCAGCGCCGCGCTCGCTGATGCGGCGATCGGCGACATGGCGGGCAAGGCCGGCGACGTGGCCGATGGCATCGATTTCGAAGGCTCCGACCCCAGCGAACTGGTGACCGCCGCGGTCACCGCCTACAAGAGCGCCAAGGAGTCGATCGATGGCAGCAGCGCGACCGAGGAGTCGAAGACCGCGATGAAGGCGCAGCTCGACACTGCGATCAAGTCGCTCGAGAGCCCCGAGGACTTCGCCGCCGAGATGGCCGCGAAGGCCGGCATCGCGCTCTCCTCCGATGCGAAGAAGCCCGCCAAGCGCCCAGCGCGCGCCAAGGCCCCGGCACCCGCCCCCCTGCCCGACCCGGTCGGCTTCGAAAGCGCCGAAGCGCTGCTTGAGGCGATGAAGACCAGCTACGACTCGGTCGAGGGCTTCGACCGCATCGCCAAGTGCATGTCCGGCCGCGATGACACCTCGCGCCGCGATGGACAGGTGCTCGGCATGCTGAGCTCGGCGATGGGGCCGCTGGTCGTGGCGATGAAGACCACGTTCGGTCCTGAAGCGCTTGCATCGCTCGGGGAATCGACCGCCGGCGCCGCCGATGCCGCCAACGCCACGCTCACCGACGTGACCGACTCCGAAGCCACGCTCGTCTCGGGTGCGCAGAACACCAAGCTCTTCAAGGACGGCGACGCGTGGTTCATCGACGTCGCCTCCATGCCCCAGGAGGCGATGAGCAACCCCATGATGAAGCAGCTCGGCGCGCAGATCGGCATGATCGCGGGGCCGATGCGCGGCGCGGCCGAAGCAGTCGCTGCCAAGATCACCGCGGGTGAGCTCGCCGATCCCGGCGCAGCCATGCAGGCCTTCCAGCAGGCCATGATGGGCGCGATGATGAAGGCTGCCGGCGGAGCGATGGGCGGCATGGCCATCCCCGATGGCCCGGGTGGTTTGGCCAACCCGCCGGAGGGTGGCCAGGACGAGATGCTCCCCTGAGCCTTACGCGCGCAGTCGCACAAGCTGCCGCCGCGCTGCGTGGCGAACGAGGTCAGGCTGCGCGGAATCCTCGGCGAGTTCACGGATCTTCTGCGCCAGCGCTTTGCGCCCTGACTCGCTGCCCCGGCCATCGATGATGGCCGCAGCGGCGGCGTGCACCGCGTTGCGGCGTGCCATGTCCAGCGAGACGCGCTTGAGCGTGCCCGCAAGGAAAGCCTCGGTCCGGTCCGCCTCCGTCCAACCCAGCACCGTGAGCAGGTCGTGGCTCGCGCCACGCCCATCGAAGTCAGGATGGATCCCCGCGGCCCGGCTCCGCACCGTTGGTGCGTTGTGCGGGCAGACCTCCTGGCAGACATCACAGCCAAACAGCCAATCGCCGACGGAGTCCGCAAGCCTCGCGCTGCCGTCACCGCGCTCCTCGAGCGTGAAGGTGCTGATGCACCTCGAGGCATCGACGGACCACGGCGTGATGGCCTGCGTGGGACATGCATCGATGCAGGCTGTGCACGCCCCGCACGGATCGCTGCCGACGCCAGGCGTCGCTCGCGTGGGCACAAGGTCGAGCGTCGTCAGCAGTTCCCCCAGCAGAATCCACGATCCAAGGCCGGGCGCGATCCCCAGCGTGTTCTTGCCGATCCTCACCACGCCCGCGCGCTCGGCGTGCTCGCGTTCGAGCACCGGCTCGAGATCGCCACAGCGCCGAAAACCATGGCCGGGGAACGCCTCGTCGAGCGCCTTGTGCAGCTTGAGCAGGCGCTTCTTCATGCGGCGGTGGTAATCACGGCCGCGGGCGTAGCGTGCCGTGCGGCCGCGCGGCGCCGCGCCGTCGTCGACGCGATCGGATCGGCCGTCGGCGTAGCGATCGGCGACCACGATCACGCTGCGAGCGCCGGGCAGCATGGTCGTCGGATCGAGCCGCGCCTCGAGTTGCTCCCGGAACCACTCCATCGGGCCGTGACGGCCCGCAGCGACCCACTCGCGGATCACATCCTCGCGCGAGGAGCGCTCAAGCCTCGCCACGCCGACCGCATCGAAGCCAAGTTCGCGCCCCCGGGCCACGATCGACGCCGTGAGCTCGGGACCGCCACGCGGGATCATGCGCGCAGCCCGAGCAACGA
>JASGCG010000384.1 GCA_030054235.1 Bacteroidia bacterium | reverse complement strand
GATCTCCCGGAGGAAGCGGACGACCTCTTCGAGGAACTCTTCCTCGGCGACGACGCCGTTGGCCTGTGGGATCATGACGAAGACCTCGACCTGTGCTGGTCAGGCGGGCTGGACGACGACCTCGACGATTGAGGACGTGCAGCCCGCGCTTCCAGTTGGGGCATGCGCGTGCGTGCCCAGACCCGCCGCTCAGAGCGGCTGGAACTTCAGTCGGTCGACGCGCTCACTATCAAGGCAGCTGACGGACATACCCCGTTTGCGGGCATGATCGAGCACGCGCACCTTGCCCGCCGTCGTTCCACCCGTGAGATCGACCATGCACTGGCAGCCGTTCGGGGCCGGCTCATCGGACTGAATCCACTCCTCAAGCGTCATCCGGCTCATTTCAGAAGGAACGAGCTCTGAGCCCAGGAGCTTGCACAACTCCGTCAAGACGTCGGCAAACTCCTTCGACTTGCCATCGATGGTCAAGACAATCAAGCGCCTGGGCTGGTGAAGCACAATGCTCGCAAGCGATGGCGCCTGGCTCCCTGTGGCCATCAAGACGAGTTCATCGACACTCGTCAGACCGCTCGCCGAATCCCTGGCCGATCTTGCCGCCAACTCAGCAAGGTGCCTCACATAGAACTCAATTGCCACGCGCTTCGACGCCGGGTCCGAGGCACCTGAGACTCGTTTGTACCAGTCCCACTTCTCCTTCTCGGTGCCGTCCCTTGGAGGGGCATCAAACTTCAGCATCAAGCTGCTGAACTGCGCACTGGCGCTGTGACCATCGATGACGGTGCATCCCTCAGGGCGATCCCCTTGGTCGTTCGCCACGAAGACCTCCGTGATGTTCGCGCGCCGCGCCGCGTCGACCTTGTCGGCAAGGCCAGAGACAGGCCCAAGGCCGTGGTTGGGATGCACCGTTGCAGACACCGCGCAGTCGAGGCGGGGCGAGGCCTTCAGTGCGGCCAGCGCAAGCGTGACAGCCAGAGCGGCCCCGGCCGACTCCGGTGAGAGCTCGAAGTCAGAGAGATTCCCGATGCACTCGCCGACGGCGAGCCGGGCGCCAGAGACGAACTGTCTTGCTTCAGCATCGTTCCGATCAATGCATTGCATGGCGCTCAGCCGTACAGCCGATCCATCAGCCAGCTCGCGAAGGCGCCTTGGAACGCGCTCTGCCGCGCACGACGCATCGCTATCGCTCGGGCAGAGCCAGCGGCACGGCAGGACCAGCCCTGCTTGGAGCGGCCCTGTCGCTGACGCGGGGCAGAGGAGGACACCGAACTCACCCGGTTGAAGCCGCACCGGGCCGTGGGGTACTCCACGTCGCTCGCGTACGGACGGCTGCAGCCAATCCGAGAGCCGACGACCAAGCCCCTTGTGGAGCATGTCATCGATCGATTTCGCCCCAGCGTGACCCGACAGCCAGTCGGTCCAGGGCAACGTCGAACTCTGGCGCGGCATTCAGGCTCCGCGCAACTCAAACGATTCGCAGAGCCACTGATCCTCGCCGACCCAGAGCACGCTCACGCGATCGGCGAGTTCACGCGCACGATCGGCGGCATCGCCGCCTGCCGAGACGGATCGAAGATCGAGCTTCGCACGCCCCTGATCGGCGGTCGAAGCTATCCCCAGGCAGGTTACGGAGATGCCACTGATGGATGCGTCTTCGTCGTCGCCGCGGAAGAATTGAATGACCGCATCTTGGTCACCCTCGGAGAAGGAACACGTCGCTTCGCGCTCCTCATCTGGGCTGACCCACTTCAGACGCAGGGTTGGCCGAGGAACCCCGGCATCCGCCGCGGCAAGCAGGAGGGGTGCCGAGAGGATTCGTGCCGCTACGACCGCGGCGTCGCCCTCCAGCCCAGTGGATACCAACCCCTGGGCACGACGGCGAAGCGCCGCCACCAGGTCGTAGGGATCATCTGCAGCACTGTCATCGAAGCTTGATTCGCTGCTTGCCTCGGCACGCAGCTCGGCGTTCCTGACGGCCCAGTACACGCGACCCGCCGCATTCGTGAGCCACAGGGCACTGCGACGCACAGCCTGCTCGTGCATGGGTAACTGGCCAATCAACTCGCTCTGCCGCATGCTGACGTAGGCATCACTCGACAGCACGAGCTCCGAGATCGTGCTGACCATCGCTTCAAGCCGCTCTTGCGCCACCGCAAGGCAGTCTGCGCGGTTGCCGACTCGTTTCAGGAGGAGCTCGACCTGCTCAAGCACCTGCCATGCTTGCATGGCTTCGACGGGTTGGTCACCATCGATCAGCCAGCTCACGC
>JASGCG010000383.1 GCA_030054235.1 Bacteroidia bacterium | reverse complement strand
GCGGCGCGGCGTGCCGGGCACGCACGCGATCGCTCGCTCAGTGGCCGAGCTTGCGGGCAACGAAGTCGCAGAGGCTCTTCACGGTGAAGAGTTCGCTGACGGCCTCGACGCGCCGGTCGGCGTCGAACGACGCAAAGTTCACGTGCGGCATCTTCTCCTTGAGCAGGGCCATGCCGGCGTCGGTGAACTTGCCGTCCTTCACGAGGTCGGGGTTGGCCATCAGGTTCTCAGGGAAGAGCTCGCCCTGTCCGATCTTGAACGGCTTCTCAGGCGTGGCGAAGGCCTTGTCGAGCCGGAACGTGATGTCCAGGAAGTCGATGCTCTCGGCACCCAGATCCGTGGTGAGCACAGCGTCGGGGGTCACGTCGCCATCGTCGACGCCCAGGGCATCAACCAACACGCCTTGGACCTTCTGGAAGATCTCGTCATTCGTCAACGCCACGTCAGGCCTCCCTCAGGGGGTCAATTCTCGGAACGGGTCAATGGAGCGACATCGGTCCTCAAGCCCCGATCAGTGCAGGAATTCGGACAGGTCGCATGATAAGGCGACCGGTGCAGGCCGTGTCAGGTGCGGCACCACCCGGTCGAACCACCGTGGCGGCGCCCTTGAGCTGCCAGCCGCCGTCGGTCTCCTTGTCGAACGTGACCTCCATGCGCAGCGTGTCCCCCGGCCTGACAAAGCTGCCGTACTTCAGGCCCTTCACCTGGCCGAGCACCACACGCCCGCATCCGCGGTCCGCGAGCAGCTCGCGCCCGGTCTGCACCAGCGCCTCGAGCATGAAGACGCCCGGCAGCACCGGAAAGGTCGGAAAGTGGTCCTGCAGGTACTCCTCGGCAAGGGTCACGTTCTTGATCGCCACCACACGGTCGGCGGATCGCTCGAGCACCTGATCGACGAGACGGAAATGCATGGCTGCGGAAGGTAGCGAAAGCCACCGGGCTTGGCTCATCGGCAAGGGCCCGGAACGCCGATGAATCATGCATGGCACGGACTTCGCCTACGGCTGTTGCACGCCCCACGGGGCGCGCTGTCCTCGACCTTCCCCCTGCCCCGCTCACGCGCAAGATCGGCTGGATCGCCGCCTTCGCCACGTGGGTGCTCGTGGCGCTTGCCCTGGTGTCCTTCGACGCCGCCGATGCGCCAAGCCGCACCGTCGCGACGTGGAACCAGCCACCGGCAAACCTGATGGGTGCCGTCGGCGCGATGGTCGCGCTCACGGTCTACGAGGCCTTTGGCTTCGGCGCATGGATTCCCATGCTTCTGGGGGGCATCGCGCTCTGGGCCACGTTCACCGGTCGAGCGATCTCGCACCCGATGGTGCGCGTGGTCGGCGCGGTGATCGCGATGATTGCCTTCAGCGCCCTGCACGCCACGTGGTTCCCGCGGCTCGGCTCGCTCGCGGGCGCCGAGGCGGGGCTGATCCCGCAGTGGTTCGCGCAGCAATTCGTCGCGCGGTTCAACGGCGTCGGTACGAGCCTGATCCTGCTGCTTGCGCTCGTGCTTGGCCTGATGGTGGCTGCCGACGAGCTGCTCGGCATGCTGCCCAAGGCGTTCGCGCGTGTGGGCGAGGCGCTTGAGCCGCTCTGGAAGACCGACTGGCGCGGCTTGATCGCGCGCTCGACTGCCAAGCCGCAGCCTGCGGTGGCCGTCGTGGGCGGCACCGCGGCCGCCACGACGGATGAACCCAAGGCCCGCCCGATGCGCCGCAAGACGAAGGCCGAAGCCGACGTGGCGACGACGGAGGACTCGAACGTCGCGGTGCTCGACGCCGAGGCGACCAAGGCTGTCGTGGCCGAGGAGATCGAGGACGACGAGGCCTCCGACGAGGCATCGTGCGATGAGGAAGAGGCCGAAGCCGACACCGTGGAGGCCGATGAGGGCCCCACGTCGCTGACGGAGGAAGAGCTGCGCGAGCGCATGGCTCGACTGCCCGTTCGCGTGGCCGGACCATCCAAGACCGTCGCTCGCGATCAGGACATTCCCCGCACCGAGAACTACGAGGGCTACCAGTTCCCCGGCATCGAGCTCCTGGATGAACCTGAGTCGAACTTCAGCGCCACGATCGAAGCCTTCGTGCGCGACCAGGCCGCCACGCTCACCCAGACGCTCGCGACCTACCAGATCGAGGGTGAAGTCGTCGGCATCGAGAGCGGGCCGGTCGTCACGCTCTACTCGGTTGAGCTCGCGGCCGGTACGCGCGTGGCACGGCTCGAGACGATCAGCAAGGACATCGCCCGCGCGCTGAGCGCCCCCAACATCCGCATCATC
>JASGCG010000382.1 GCA_030054235.1 Bacteroidia bacterium | reverse complement strand
TGATGACGTGCACCTACCACGGCAGTTCCGTTGGCCTGATCAGCGGGAACCATAGTGCCGGGTCGCCGCCCGCTGGCATCGACGGTGCGGGACGACAGAAGCCCGAACTGGTGGCCCCGGGTGAATTCACCAGCTTCTCGACACCGGTCGTGAGTGCCTGCGCTGCGCTGCTCTACCAGTTTTCCAACGAACTTCCGTACAGCCTCAACACCAATCGCAGGACCGGCGTGGCGATCAAGTCCGCGCTGTTTGCGGGAGCTTCGCACGGCTCGGCATGGTCCAACGGAACCCCGACCAGCGGCACCAGCCGAGGCATCGCGCCAAGCCCGATCGATCCGATCGTGGGCTTCGGCACCGTCAACGTCGATCGGGCCCATCGCGTGCTGTCGTCGGACGAGGTCACGGGCCAGGCCACGCTCGCGGCGGCCGTCACTGCCGCACCGGTGGCGGCCATCGGCTGGGACTACGAGGTCGTCGCCTCGACCACGTACGAGCGGCACTACACCTTGAACATCACGTCCGTCTCCGACCTCTCGGTCGCGCTCACCTGGAACCGCGCACCGACATCGACGAGCCTCGCTGCAGGTGGCGGCGCAACACCGGTCTACAACCTCGACCTGAAACTACGGAGGGTTCAGTCGGGACAGGCGGTGGAGATGACCGGAAGCGCGGGAACGTCCTGGTTCGCCGATGGAAACGTCGTCAGCGCCAGCACTGCCGGGAACCTCGAGCACCTGTGGGTGGAGGACCTCGTCCCAGGCACATACGTCATCTCGATCAGTCGCGCCACGCTCGGTGCGCCGTCGTCAGCATCGGTCATCAGTTGGATCGTCGACCCCGGCTCGGCGGTGGTTGGCGACCTCAACGGAGACGCCGTCGTCGATGGAGCCGATCTGGGCCTGCTCCTGAGCAGTTGGGGCGGAACTGGAGTCGCTGACCTGACCGGCGATGGAACCGTCGACGGCGCCGACCTGGGCCTCTTGCTCAGCGCTTGGTCCTGACCACGAGTGACGACGGTTCCTCGACCGTCACCTGTTCACCCACGTGCCGGCGAGCCACTCGGCCGACAGGCCAACGGTCCGTCGTCTCCAGCAGGACCCACTCCCGGCGCCAAGCGCGGATGCTGTCGTCGCCGGTGCGCATCTGGAGGCCAAGGCCCACCAGCGTGTGATCCTCAGTGTGCACCAAGACGCTGTCGCAGACTTGGGTCGAGTTGAGGAGTGAGCACAGCAGGACGGCCTTCGAGTCGCAGTCGCCGCTCGCGCGCGACAGCGTTGCGGCCGGCAGCATCACGCCCATCTGCTCGTGCTCGGGATCGTCGGTGGCTTCAAGGTTTTCTCTGTAGGCCAGAGCCTGGACGAAGCCCGCCATGATGCTGGTACGGCCCCGGATGCTGGTCGCTCCCGCTCGACGCGCCGCCTCTTCAAGCCGATCGGCCATCGCATGCACGGTGGGCACGCCGCGACGGAGCATCCACGGGTAGTCGGGTGAGACCACCTCGTCGTTCAGTCGAACGCCGCGCGCATCGAGCAGTCGATCGCGCTGCAGCGCACCCAGGTCGTACTCCTCCTGAGTGCGGTAGCGGAACGAGATCTCGTCAGGATGGAAGCCGAAGCCGTTGATGGCCTCCTCGACATCCACGGAATCGATCTCGATCGAGACGCCGATCTCGGGGCCATGCGTGCCGCAGTCACGCACGTCGCCGCGCCATGAGCGGATGCGCTCGGCGTTGGGATCGCGCCAGGTGATCACGGCATCGGGGCAGATCCAGGATCGCTCGGCCGCTGGCGCGTGACGAGGCGGTGTCCACGACGAAGCATCCGCTGGTGCAGGCGACTCGATGCGTGCTCGATCCACACGGATCGCCGCAGAGCCACCGGCCCGCCGCTGGACCCGCGGCATCGACGCCACGCGAACGACAGTTCGGTCGTCAGCCTGCGCGGCTGGCGCGCTGGCGTGCTGCCATGCCTCGAGTCCCACGCGCGTCCACGCCGCCACGCCGATGGCGAAGGCAGCCGAACCAATCATGGAACCGAGGGAGCGCATGGTCATGGTTCGTCGACCGAACACCGCAGGCTCGTCAGTCAACCTGCCGCAATCCCCCGAGGTTTGTTTATGGCCCCCTGCGGACCGCTAGGATCGAGCCATGCCGCTGCCCCGAAGCCACGAACGAACCGCGCGCTCGCGCCTCGCCGGTGCGATCCTGACCATGGTCGCTCTCACCATCGCGGCGGGTTGCGTCAGCCACAGGACCTCGCTGCACGAACCGG
>JASGCG010000381.1 GCA_030054235.1 Bacteroidia bacterium | reverse complement strand
GCACCGTCGAACAGGGCGATCAGCGCGGTCGCACCATCGGCTTCCCCACGGCCAACCTGGCCTGCGATGGTTGCCTGCTGCCGGCCGACGGCGTGTACGCCGCCACGGCGCATCTCGACGATGGTCGTGCATTCGTCGCTGCCGTCAGCGTTGGCATCAAGCCCACGTTCACCGGCGCGCGTCGCACGGTCGAGGCGCACCTGATCGGCTTCGATGGTGTGATCGGCGAGTATGGCTGGTCGATGCGGCTGGAGCTGCGTCGTTGGGTGCGCGACCAAGTCCGGTTCACCAAGGTGGATGACCTGATCCGCCAGATCGGCGCCGACACCGCGCGATGCCGCGAGGAACTCCATGCCTGAATCCTTCCAGTACACGAGCAACGCCACGCCCGCCGAGCTCGCCGCGCGCATCAGTGCCTGCACAGATGCCTGCGTCATCACGCACCAGAAGCCCGATGGCGATGCGATGGGCAGCCTGCTCGCGGCGGTTCGCATGTGCCGCGCCCTGGGCAAGCGTGCCGTTGGCTACGTCGCAGGTGCGGTCGATCCGAACATCCAGTCGCTCGCCGAACCCGGCGAGGTGCGCCATGTCAGTCGCGGGTTGCCGGGGCCCTCGCACGATCTCGTCATCATCGTCGACACCGGATCGCGTTCGCAGCTTGAGCCCTACCTGCCGTGGCTGGAACCGCTTCGGGACCGCGTGATCCTGATCGATCATCATCGTTCGGGCGATGATCTGGCGGCGCTTCGGCTCGTGCGCCCCGAGTGCGCGAGCGCCACGATGGTCGTGGCCGATGTGGTGCGCGCGCTCGACATCAGCATGGTGCGTGCGGGCGGCAACGCACACCGATCGATCGCCGAAGCGATGTTCGCCGGGCTCGCCACCGACACGGGCTGGTTCCGCTTCTCAAGCGCCGACAGCGCGGCGTTCGCCCTGGCGAGCGAGCTGCTCGCGCTGGGCGTCGACAAGAGCACGCTCTATCGCCAGCTCGAGGAGAACGAGCGCCCCGAGCGGCTCGCGGCCACGGCGCAGGCCTTGGGCAGCCTGCGCTTCCTGCAGGATGGTCGCATTGCCGTCATGCAGCTGCGCCCCGAGGACTTCGAACGCTCGAAGGCCCGCCCCGAGGACATCGGCGGCGTCGTGAACAGCACCATGATGGTGGGCTCCGTCTGCGTGAGCATCCTGATGACCGAGCAGGAGCGGGGGATCACGAAGATGAGCTTCCGCAGCAAGCCCCGCGGCGGCGGCCAGCCGTACTACGACGTCAACGTGCTCGCTGGCCAGTTCAATGGTGGCGGTCACGCGCAGGCGGCGGGTGGCCGGGTCAAGCTCTCGATGGACGAGGCGTGGGCGATGGCGCAGCCGATCCTCGAGGGGTACCAGCCCGAGCCAGCCAAGGGCTGAGGCTAAGATCCCCTCATGCGCTGCACCACGGCTCTCCTCGTCCTCACTCTTGCTGGCTTTCTCGTTGCCTGCGATGGCGGCGGCTCCGCATCGACTGCCGAGGCGCCGAAGGTCGTGATCCCGGCCGCGTACACCAAGAGCTTCTCCGTGAAGGGCATGCACTGCGACGGCTGCGCGAAGACCGTCGCCAAGAAGGTCAAGGCCGTCGAGGGCGTCGCCGACTGCACGGTCGATCTGCAGGGTGAGCGCGCGACTGTGGGCATGGACGATGCCAAGCGCACGCAGGCCGTGATCGATGTCGTGAAGAAGCTCGGCTACGAGGTCGAGCCGATCGATGAGAGCGCACCGGCGCCCTCCACTGAACCAACGGCACCAGCCGCCGAGCCCACTGCGCCCGCTACGACGCCCGCCACCTGAGGAAGGCCGGCAGCGCGACGACCGCCACGATCACGCACGCGAGGCTCCCGACGAGCATGGCCCAGCCGAGGCTCGCGAGCCCGCGGTGGTCAGCCAGCACCAGCGCGCCGAAGCCGATGGCCGTCGTCACGCCGGTGAATGCCGTGGCGGTGAGTGTGGCGGGCAAGCCTTCGGGGTCTCGTTTCCAGCGATGCAGCACGTGAATGGCGCTGTCGATGCCCAGGCCCAGCAGCATGGGCACCGCGAAGAAGTTGGCGAGGTTGAGCGAGAGCCCGAGCGGACCCAGCAGACCCAGCATGAGCAGCACGCCGGCCACGACGGTGGCCGTGGCCAAGAGCGCCGTGCGCAGCGAACCGAAGTCGATCCACGCGATGACGAGGATCGCCGCCAGCGAGAGCCAGGAGACGAACTCGAAGGCACGTCGCATGTCGGCGATCGACTCGACCTGCGTGAC
>JASGCG010000380.1 GCA_030054235.1 Bacteroidia bacterium | reverse complement strand
GCTCACCTGATGCTCATGCTCGTCGGACTACTGTTCAGTCATGCGTCTCTGGTTCCTGCTGGGTGCGATGTGGATGGCACCGATGTTGCCGTGTGCGGCGCACTCGGGCGAACCGCAGGCAGTGGTGGACGCCGGTGCGGGCGGAGGTTTGGCGGCCGTCGAGCGTTGCGTGACTGCGTACGCCGCCACGGTCGAGCGCGCGTACTCCGCAACTGCTGAAGCGGCGCGTCGGATGCGCGCGGCGATCGAGGCGTTCTGCGCCGCGCCTTCGCAGGAGGGCCTCGAGCGCGCTCGCACGACGTGGATCGCGGCACGGGAGCTCTACGGTCGGACTGAGGCGTTCCGCTTCGGCAACGGGCCGATCGACTCGACCCGCGGCGGCGTGGAGACCTTCGTCAACGCCTGGCCTGTCGATGAGTCCTACATCGATGCGATCGATGGTGCGGCCGCACCGGGGATCATCGCGAATCCATCGAAGTACCCGTCGGTGGGCAAGGCGATCCTGCGTGTGCACAACCAGCGCGGGGGCGAGACCAACGTGTGCACGGGCTGGCACGCGATCGAGTTCCTGCTGTGGGGCCAGGACCGCTCGCCGCGCGGACCGGGGGACCGATCGTTCCGCGACTTCGTGGACGGCGCCGCCGATCATGCCGATCGCCGCCGCGAGTTCCTGCTGGAAGTGACCGATCTTCTGTGCGATGACCTCGCCAAGCTCGAGTCGGCGTGGGCCGACCGACCCGGTTCGTACCGAAGCCGATTCGTCGCGGATCGCCAGGCTGCGTTGCGCTCGGTGCTCTGCGGCGTGGCGCTGCTGAGCGGCTTCGAGATGTCGGGCGAGCGGCTTGCTGCGGCGCTCGAGTCGCGCGATCAGGAGCAGGAGCACAGCTGCTTCAGCGACACGACCGATCGTGACTTCAAGGCGGGCCTTGAGGGCATCGCCCTGGTGCTGCGCGGAGCAAACGATGATGGCGTCATCGCGGTCGTGCGGGAACGCGATGGGGCCGCCGCGCAAGCACTCGTGCATGCGCTGGCCCACGCAGAGACCTGCATGCAAGCGATGCCGAATCCGTTCGATGCCGCCATCCAGTCGAGCGAGTCGAGCCCGGAGCGCGGTCGCTTGGTCGCGATCATGGAGTCGCTTGAGTCGCTGTCGGAGGCGACCACCGCGGCTGCCCGTGCACTGGGGTACACGCTGCCCACGGAACCGCAGGGATGAGCTTGCGACCGATCGGGCTTGGCGCATGCGCGGTGTTGGCGGTGGTGCTCGTCGCCAAGGCGCGTGAGGAATTCGGCCGGCTCACGCAGCGCGCCCCGAACCAGGCTGCAGCGGCGCCCCCGCGCCCGGCACCAGCGGTCGAGGCCGATGGCCCCGGCGCGTTCAGTCTTTCGATCCCCGGTCTCTCACGCGAGGAGCGACGCGCCTTCAGCGTGGGCAACGCGCTCTTCCGTGACAACTGGGTCCCGGCACCCTCGAGCGCCGAGGGCCGTGATGGACTTGGGCCGCTCTTCGCTGCGAACTCGTGCAGTGCGTGCCATATGGAGGACGGACGCGGCAGGCCGCCGCTCCACGACGACGAGCGCGGCATCGGCATGGTGGTGTTCGTTGGTGCGTCGAGCGACCCGTCGGGGCCGCATCCGTTGCTCGGTGCACAGCTGCAGGACCAAGCCATTCCCGGCGTGGAGCCCGAGGGCAGCGTTCTTCTGGTGCCCGTCGAGGTCGAACGGGGTGGCGCGGCTCCGCTCGTGCAGTGGCGTGTGGAGGCGCGCAACGCAGCCGGTGAACCGATCGATGATGCCGTGCCGTCGGTGCGCATGGGGCCGCAGTTGATCGGCCTTGGCCTGCTGGAAGCCGTCGATGACGCAACGATTCGTGCCGCAGCGGATCCAGATGATCGCGATGGTGACGGGATCTCGGGTCGGGTACACGAGGTCGATGTTGGCGGCACTCGCTGCGTCGGTCGCTTCGGATGGAAGGCGACCCAGCCCACACTGGACGCACAGGTCGCTGCGGCGCTCCACGGCGACATGGGGTTGACCACGTCGATGCATCGGCATGAGTCACTCACTGCAGCACAGCGCGCAACGATCTTTGCACCGAGCGGAGGCGATCCGGAAGTCGATGACCTGAAGGTGCAGCGTCTGGCCCACTATTGCCGCGTGCTGGCGGTGCCCGCGCGACGCAACGCCGACGGTCCGAGCGTGCAGCGTGGTGCTGCGACCTTTGCGGCGATTGGTTGCGCCTCGTGCCACACGCCATCGATGCGAACGGGCCTCCAC
>JASGCG010000379.1 GCA_030054235.1 Bacteroidia bacterium | reverse complement strand
ACCCGCCACCGATCGCGCCACTGATGATGTCTCCGCCGATGGCACCCGCAGCGTGCTCACTGCCGCCGAAGAACCAGCGGCGTCGACTGCAGTTCGTCAGCCCGCTGGTCCGGCCGTCACGCATCCGCCCATCGAACTGCTGCCGACCCCACAACCTCAATGAGCGGCAACGCGGCAAGCTGACGCCCGAGGTGGCGGAGGCCGCCGCCCCGGATGCCGCGCATGAAAAAACCCTGGCCCTCGCAGGTGCGAGGGCCAGGGCTCGTATCAGTCGCGGTCGGTCAGGCGTGGCTCAGCCGGCGATGCGGGCGAGGGCCTTCTTCTTCCGACGCTTCATCCAGTCGAGGCCCGCCAGGGCTCCGATGCCCACGCTGGCGAGGGCGATCGTTGCAGGCTCCGGCACGGCAGCGACGCGGAAGCCCATCTGGGAGGTCGTGGCGTCGGAGTTGCGGAAGACCGCGGCGGCCTGCTTGTTCCAGAGGCTAGTTTGCGCCAGGGTGGTGGCCCAGCTTCCCGAGAAGACCTGCGGACGGCCGGCGTTCGCCCCGGTGCCGGCGGTGTCCGTGTACTCCGTCGCATTGCCGAACATGTCGAAGGCACCGTAGAAGGAGCTCGTGTTGACGTAGGCACCGGCGTTGATCGGGCTGATCGTCGGAGTGGCAGCCGCACCGTAGTTCGCCACGTTCGCCAGCGACACGTTGGTGATCGTGTTGGTCGGGGCCGGAATGTTGTTGGTCGGGTACATCGTGTACGTGGTGGTGTTGTAGAAGCCGGCCTTGTACCACTCGTCGCGGCTCGGCAGGTAGTTCGCGGCACCGGCATTACGGGCCGGGATCGCACCCGAGGTCTGGTTGTTGAGCGTGTAGGCACCCGTCTCCATCGAGGAGGTGCTGGTCTGCTGGCCGTTCTCCAGCCAGTTGGCGAACCGGGCCGCGGAGAACCAGCTGGTGAACAGCACCGGCATGGCACCGTAGGCGGTACCGGCTGGAGTGCCCGCGGGGGCACCAGCCTTCACCGAGTACTTCGAGCCCGACGCGGAGCCGGAGTTGAAGGTGATGCCGCCGGTGACATCGGAGCCCATCAGAGCGTTGTAGACGCCGTTGGGGTTCGTGCCGGCAGCGTCCACCTTGTTGAGGAACTCCGTGTACTGGGCGTTGGTCGTCTCGTACTTCGAGATCTTGTAGACCTCGGACACCGAACCCCAGCCAGTGGCACCGTTGGCCGGGTTGCCCGGGTTGCCCACGGTGGCGTAGTCGATCGTCACACCGAAGACGACCGTTGAAAGGCTCATCACGGCGAAGGCCACGCAGCTGGCGAAGGCCCGCATGTTCTGCATTCGGGCGCCGCGGCCGCTGCCCCAAGTCCACCGCTTGCTGCGGCGGTTGTGCATGCCACTGACCCGCGTCGGAGCACTGCCCGCACGACGATACTCGGGGTGCCGGCTCCGCTTTTGCGACGGCTCGCGATCTCGACCAAAGTCGACCGCATAGCTCGCGTTCACATCATCACGGTACATATCCACAACGGCGCTCATGAGACTGCTCCTTCGCATTTGGGATTCGCACCGCCACTTCAGGACGAATGCGAACCGGGTTGGTTAAAGACGAAACGAAATCGAACGAATGACTGGTTGAACGAATGACGGACTGGTTGAACGAAACCGAACGAATGACACGGGAGAGGGCGGCATGCGGCCCGAAGGCCGCAGCCGGCCTCAGGCAACCTGGAACACACCGCGGCGGTCAGACACCCGACGGGCCTCAGCGAACAGGCTCATCAGGGCGTCACCGTGCGACACGCCGGGCAGATACACCCACGCGCCGAGCTGACGGGCCCAGAGCTCCTCGTCGAGGCTGTCCTGGGAACCGCAGACCACCAGGAGCGTCCCCGGACGGGCGGCGAACTCTTCGGCGATCTCGATCGAGTCGTTGACGCGATCACCAAGCGGACGCGAGATGTCGACGATCACGAGTTGGAACTCGCCGTCGACCGAGGCCCGCAGGTCCGTGGCGTCGGCAGGAACTTCGCAGCCGGTGAAGCCGCCGAGTTCCGACATCGTGTGAAGGCGGCCGCGGAGGCCGGCGTCACCCGACACGACCAGGCACTTCAGCGACGGAAGACGTCCTGCACGGACGGCCGGGGCCTGAGTTGCCAGCGAACGAACTTCTTCAGACGTGATTCCGCATGCGACGACCATCATTGGCCACCTCCTTCATGTTTCAGGCGACGTCTCAAGGCCACGGAGGGCCTCGCGAGGCGTCGCGACGAAGGAAGGAACATGCACA
>JASGCG010000378.1 GCA_030054235.1 Bacteroidia bacterium | reverse complement strand
TCACCTGGTCGAGCAGGCTGGTGCCGCTGCGGGGCATGCCGGCGATGAACACCGGCACCTCGCTAGCCGACCGGCTCGAGGGGAACTTCTCCATCTCCGCGCGCGTCCAGTGGGCCATCAGCGCGCCCACGCCCTCGGCGTAGCCGGCAGGGTCGAACTGCGGGTCACCGATGGCGTTGGCGGCGGCGGCGCTCTCCCACGCCTCGTCGTAGCGCTTCAGCCGGTCGCAGGCCTTCGCTCGCAGGTAGAGCGCGGTTCGGCGCACGGAATCGGGCGCACGGCCCACAAGCACCGCGTGGTCGAGCAGTTCGACCGCCTCGCCCTCGCGCTTCTCGTGCACCAAGACCGCGGCCATCAATTGCTGCGCCTCGCACTCAGCTTCAGGCTGCTTGCCCTGCACGTCGGCCAAGAGCGGCTCAAGCACCGCGCGGGCCGCTGCCGTACGCACCGCCGACTCCAGCGCTCGAGCCATCACCAAGCGGGTGTGGATGTGGCCCGGATGGGCCGCCAGCAGGCGCTCGCAGATGGCAAGCGACCCGTCGGTGTCCCCGGCGCGCATCCGGTGGTCGGCGACGATCAGCATGGTGGCGGGATGCGATTCGATCGCCTCGGCGCGCTCGGCAAGGTGCGCCGCCTGCACGGCATTGCCGGCGCGGTACAGAACCTCGGCGGCCAGCCGCAGGATCTCCGCATCGCGCGGGTGCTGCCGCAGCGGTTCCTCGAGCAGCGACAGCGCCTCGGCGAACTGGCCCGATGCTGCGAGTGCCTGGACGCGCTCGTGGAGATGATGCCGAGTGGACGAGCGTGCGTTGGGCGAGCCGAGGTCAGAGCGTGGAGGAAGCATGATTCACCTGAGAGCGTAGCCGCGGGGCCGACGCCCCTCACAAGAAACCTCGCCGCGCCGCCCGAAGGCGACACGGCGAGGAGTTTGGTCGCCGGCCGGAGCCGGCGTGATGCGCAGGGTGAGGATCAGCGACGACGGCGCTTGCCGACGAGACCCGCAGCACCGAGCAGCGCCGCGGCACCGGGCGCCGGGACGACGAAGTTGACCGCGGCACTGCCAGCGACGCCTGCAAAAGTGATCGGGTCGACGTCAACCTGCGCGTTGAAGGTGACGTAGTACACGCCCGCGGTCAGCGTTTGCGTGAAGTTTCCTTGAGTGCTCGAGTCCCAGATCTGGGCGGTCATGGAGTACACGCCGAATTACGCCGAACTGGTGGCCCCCGAGGTGCTCAACGAGAAGTTGACTGCCTGCGAGCCAGTCACTTGGAAATAGCGATAGCCCTGGGACCTCGTCAACAGACCGTCCACCACGCCCGAAGTGTTGGTCGCAGTGGTCGACCAGTTTCCATGGTCGCCGGAAGCTGTCCAGCTGACGCTCCCGAATCCGGCGGTGAGGGTTCCAGCAAGCTTGGTGTCGGCCCAACGCGCCAAGATTTCGCCGTCGTATGCGCCAGCGGTGGTGTTGTAGACCGCTCCCCAGATTTCGGACGCTCCCGCGACGTCCGGCTCCGGACGGCTCGGATCAGAGTTGAGCCAGGTGAACCCCGCCTGCGCCGTCGAGACGCCGCCGAGGGTTCAACCGAACAGCATCGCGCCCACGGCGCACGTCTTCGCAAGATTGCTTCTCATATTCGATTCCTCTGGGCCCATGGGCCACACATGCTGAACTCACATTTCGGTCGAGCCAGCGTCATCCTGAACCGCAGGAAGGCGACCCATTTCCCGGAAACGCGAGCCAACGAGGCTCAGGGACCAACCCATCCAACCTCGCCAACGCTGAGTCGAGGAGGCCGGAGCTTGGTCTATCCCGGGGGGACAGTACCCTGTCAGACCAACGGCGCAATTTTCGGATTGAGTTTACGGGGAATCCGATTTCAAAGCCTCGTCCCCACGATGTGACCCTAATGGGTCGGCTCGGCGCTCAGGTCTACAGGATTTGCTCGGCCCAGAGGGCTGTTCAAGCGTCCCGTCCGATGGTTCATTCCCGCCTTCAAACCACCTAAGCGGCTCCCAAAGCTCCACTTAGATCGCCTCGTCCCGCCCCCGACTCCCGTTGAGTTGAACGAGAACACCCCGACGCGCGTGCGATCTGCGGCTAAACCTGTCATCGCACCCCCCCGGACACGACTCGGGGCTGCTACGCGACTCGAGGCAGCCGTCATCAGCAGCGACGTCGCCGATCACTCGTACGCTGGCCACTGCACGCCACACAGGAACTTCTCGTACTTCTGCCAGCGGTTCACGCTGCTTGCGTAGAGCGGCTTGTTCACCTGGTCGTAGCT
>JASGCG010000377.1 GCA_030054235.1 Bacteroidia bacterium | reverse complement strand
CTCATGCGTGCTCGAGTCGTGCAACGAGATGGGCCTGGACACCTCGCGCATCGTGCGCATGGGGCTGCCGGATGCCTGGATCGGCCACGGCGAACGCGCAGAGCAGATGGCGGATGCGGGCATCGACAGCGCCAGCATCGCGCGCACGGTCCGCGCCCTGATCGACTCGCTCGGCTGCGGCGCCCCGCGACGTGCGGACTCACCGGCCCCCGGTGCGCAGGCCAGCTCGGCCGTCCGTACAATCGCCCCGCGATGATCATCGACGCGCACACGCGCACCTGGCCCGGCCTCGACCACCTTGGCAGAGAACTGTCGCCCCCCGTGCGGAAGGTGGCGGGTTCGCTGCCCATGGATGCTTCGCCGGCCGCCCTCGAGCGCGCCACGGAGCCACTGGCCGGCGCCATCCTGCACGGCTTCCGAGCCGACCGCGTTGGTGCGAACATCCCCAATGACGCGATCCTCGATGCCGTCCGTCAAGGCAATGGCCGCTACGTCGGGATCGCTGGCATCGACCCGACCAGTGACGACGCGTGGGATGAGTTTCGTCGATGCACCGACCTCGGGCTGTACGGCATCTGCGTGAGTCCCGCGCTGCAGGGCTTCCTTCCAACCGATGAACCAGCCATGCGGCTCTTCGCGCAGTGCGCGGCCGATGGGTTCCCGGTGTTCGTCAGCCGACCCGCTCCGTACACGCGCAACGCAGCGATCGGCAACGATCGTCCGACGGCGTGGACCGAAACCATGCGTCAGCTGCCGCGGCTGAAGGTCGTCTTCTCCGGCATGGGTTGGCCTTGGATCGATGAGTGCATCGCCATGATGACGGCGTTCGAGAACGCGTGGACCGACACGAGCGGCATCGTGAGCCAGCCCTGGGCGCTCTACAACGCCATGCTCGGTGCCGTACAGCACGGTGTGGCCGATCGCGTGCTGTTCGCCTCGGGCTGGCCTCACGCCAATCCGAAGGCTGCAGCCGAAGCGGTGTACGGGCTGGGCTCCTTCGCACTCGCCACGCCGCTGCCCCGCATTCAACGCGCAGTCCTGCGGGACATCGTGGAGCGTGACACGTATGGCGCGCTGGGCATCCCCGAACCAGCGTCCCTGATCCGTCGCCCTGCAGACGCGCGCTTCGGATTCCTCGGTCGAACCCCTGGAGCAGCACGATGAAGCACCTGGCCTGCATCGCGCTCGTCGTCGCCGGCTGCGGCACCGCAGCGCCCATCGAGGTCACGCGCCGTGGCGGCGCCGAGGAAGTCCTCGGTCTCTCGCCGGTCGCTGCGTCCTTCAGCATCGAGGAGGCCGGTGCCTCGATCGTGCTCACGGACATCGATCCGGCCCGGCTCGAATCCGACGAGGCCGTGAGCGGACAGGTCCTTCACGTGGGATTCCTCTGGAATCCTCTTCCGGGGCGCACGGCGATCGATCCGACCAGCACCAATGTGTCGCTTCGGCTGCTGGTGCTGAGCGCCGGCGAAGCCGGGCTCTACGGCGGGGGCGGATTCGCCGCGGTGTCAGGGAGCCCCGAAGCAGGTTCGATGTCGCTTGAGGTCGAGGGCTCTGACCTGCGATTGATTGCGCGCACCAAGGGCTTCGTCGATCGTCTCACGCCGGCGGAACTGCTCGGTGACTTCTCTGTCGAGCGCAACGAGGGCCAGGCCCGACGCATGCGACGCGCTGCCACGCAGCGCGTGACCAACGCCCTCGGCGCGATCCGATGGGTGGATGCGGGCATGGGCTTGCCCATCGGCATCGAGCTCGCCGCCACCAACGCGCACCCCTGATCCCGCTACGCTGCGGGAATGACGAGTCTGTCGAATCGACCTGTGTCGGCCGCTGCCGGCGCCTTCCGGACCGCCCCGCTCGATACGGACCGCATGCCCCCGGGCATCCCGTTCATCATCGGGAACGAGGCGGCGGAGCGCTTCAGCTTCTACGGCATGAAGACCATCCTTGCGGTCTTCATGACGCAGTACATGCTCAGCGCAACCGGCACCCCCGACTACATGACGCGCACCGAAGCGACCGAATGGGTCGCCTGGTTCGTGGCGAGCGCCTACTTCTTCCCGGTGCTCGGCGCGCTGATCGCCGACGCGCTGCTGGGCAAGTACCTCACGATCATGATCCTGTCGATGGTGTACTGCCTGGGCCACGCTGCCCTCGCGTGCATCGACCTGCCTTCGGCCGCGCTGCAGGCTTCGCTCGACCCGCGCAGCTGGCTCATGGCCGGCCTCTTCCTGATCGCGTGCGGCTCGGGCGGGATCAAGCCCTGCGTCTCGGCCCACGTGGGCGACCAGTTCTGCC
>JASGCG010000376.1 GCA_030054235.1 Bacteroidia bacterium | reverse complement strand
CGGGCATCTACTTCGTCGGCAGCGGCGTGAACGGCTACCTTGAGGAGCCGAGCCACGCGTACTGGTGGCTGGTCTCGCTTGCGGGCATCGCGGCCGGCCTGTGGCTGGTGCGCGGCACGCTGAAGATCGCGAAGACCGGTCGCAACCGCACGGTGTTCGGCGGTGTTGGGTTGTTCATCGCGGGCGTGAGCGCGCTCATCGGCTGGTCGATGACCTACGAGGCGATCGACTGGCAGACCTGGACCGCCGAGCGCGAGGCGTCAGCCCTCAAGGACGGCAAGGTCGTGCTCGTCGACTTCACCGCGGACTGGTGCATCAACTGCAAGACGCTCGAGAAGACCGTGCTCGAGTCCTCGGCCGTGCTGGCCGCGCTCGAGGAGCACGACGTGGTTCCGCTCAAGGTCGACCTGACGAGCGGCGTGCCAGCGCGCGGCGACCGGCTCAAGGCGGCTGGCGGCGCGACGATCCCGCTGCTCGTCATCGTGTCGCCCAAGGACGGCCCGATCTGGAAGAGCGAGCTCTACACGCCGGGCGACGTCGTCGCCGCGATCGAACGCGCGGGGAAGTGAGGCGGGTCCGGGCGAGGACGTGACCGAGGGCTGCTCAGCGAGTTCCCGCAGCCACCCGGCATCGCTCACGCACGGCACTCGGCAGCTGACGCAGCGGATCGAGCCGGAAGGAGTCATCGACCTCGAGCGCCTTGCGAGCCGCATCGCGCGCGGCCGCCTCGTCTCCTGCCATGCCAAAGGCATCGACGAGACGCACCCACGACATCGTGTGACGAGGATCGTGCGCGAGCACGTCGCTTCGCACGGCGATGACCTGATCCCAGCCCACCAGGCCGCGCTCGACCATGGCATCGATGATCGCCGCCGAGACCAAGGCCGAACGAAACGGGAACGCGTCACGGGCGGCACGCGCCGAGTCGAGCGCCTCGCCGAACCACACTCGGGCCCGCGCCGGATCGGGCTCCGCGAGCCCGGCCTGCAGGAACTGATCCGCCGACTTGATCAGCAGCAGATGACGACGAAGGATCGGCTCCTCCTCGACGGCCACGCGAAGTTGCTCCCCCGCACGCGCACGCGCGGGTGACGTGAAGAGATTCTCGACGAGCGTTTCGGCAGCGGCGTCGACGGCACGTTCCTGGCGAGCCGTTGCCGACGCGGCTGAGCCCTGCAGCACAGCGATCATGGCTATGCAGGCTGCTCCCAAGACGATGGGCCAGCGCTGTACGGGGCCGCCAGATCCCCTCGATGCGACCGGGGATCCCGGCGGTACCACCGCCGTCGAACGGCCCGTGTTGGCGATGGGAACAACGTGGCTGCCTATGGCAACGGCGCCGATCACACCGAGCACCCACGATGCACTGCCTGGTTGCCAAAGGGTCATCTCGATCATGGCGTGGGCGGCGAGCACCACCGCAAGCGCGGTCGTGACCATGCGGAGCGCCCGGGTATCAAGGCTCGCCAAACCACCCACCATCGCTCGGGCAAGCACGGCCGCCAGCACGATCCCGATCGCAGGCAGCACGCGACCAGCGGGATCGGCCAGCGTGGCGATCACGCCAACCACCGACAGGCCAAGCAGCGACACCATCCATGCTTCGCGCGCATCAGCATGTTGGGGCGTCGCCGTCGGAGGTGAGATCTCGTGCTGCGCATCCGTCGCGCGGGCCGTGCCACACCCGCAGAGCATCACGACCCACGCAGCGGTCATCAGCACGCCAGCCAGGCCCATGGTGGCAAGCCAATCGACCGGAGCCGCGTGCGCACTCGTCACTTCCTCGACTGCGAGCGCAGGGCGATGCACGGTGTACGCAGCCTGGAAGGCATCGGGACCGCAGCCCCACGGCCAGGCGTCGAGCATGACCTGCCATGCACCCACCCAATACTGCGAACGGAAGAACAGGCTTCGTTCGCCCGGCGATTCGCCGAGTGCACCGCGCGCCAGGACCGCGGCGACCGGGATGATGAGCGCAGCGAGCGCGGCCACGCGCGCATGCCATGACGATCGTTGCGACCACCACGCGGCCACGAGCCCGAGCGCGCACGCGGCGAGTGCGCCCTTCGAACCATTCACCACCACGATCGCCGCGCAGGCAACGGCGCACAACGCCAGCACGGCTGCAGAAGGCAGCGAGAGCGTCCGGCGAGCCTGCACGGCAAGCACCGCACACGCCACACCCACGGCGCCCACGAGCCCCGCCATGATGTTGGAGAGCCCGAACCATCCCGTGGCCTCCAGCTGCATGAGTCGACGTTCGTAGGTCTGTGCCTGCGCCGACTCCGCGGTCCAGCCCTGCGCCGCCAGGAA
>JASGCG010000375.1 GCA_030054235.1 Bacteroidia bacterium | reverse complement strand
GGTCACTTGACGACGACCTTGGCGCCGGCGGCCTCGAGGGCAGCCTTGACCTTGTCGGCTTCGGGCTTCTCGACCTTCTCCTTGATGGCCTTCGGGGCGCCATCGACGAGGGCCTTGGCTTCGGCGAGACCGAGGCCGGTCGCTTCGCGGACGGCCTTGATGACGCCGATCTTCTTGTCGGCCGGGCAGCTTTCCAGGACGACGTCGAACTCGGTCTGCGCAGCGGCAGCCGGGGCAGCTTCGCCACCGCCGCCAGCCATCACGACCGCGCCGCCGGCGGCGGGCTCGATGCCGTACTTGTCCTTCATGTAATCAGCCAGGTCGACGGCTTCCTTCAGGGTGAGGGAGGCAATCGAGTCGCCCAGCTGGGTGATCTTCGCTTCGAACGTCTTGGTTTCGGTCTCGGACATGGTGAACTCTCCAAATCGTGCCTTCCAGAGGAGCGCGAACGCCGCGCTTTTAACCCCGAGGGGCCAGTGGTCAGCGGTTGACGTGGTCTGTGTGGATCAGCCGGCCTTGGCTGCGATGGTCTCGCCCTTTTCGAGGCGCGACTCGATTTCCTTGACGATGCCCATCACGCGGCCACCCGGGCCCTTGACGGCGCCCATGAGCTTGCGAGCGGGGGACAGGACGAGGGTGACGACCTTGGCCTGCGCTTCTTCCTTGGTGGGGAATTCGCTGAGGCGCTTGACGCCGGCGTCGCCACCGAACCAGGTGCCATCGATGCACGCGCCCTTGAGGACGAGCGCTTCCTGGTCCTTGGCCATCTTCACGAGATCGCGGGCGATGCCCACGACCGAGTCGCCGCCGTAGACGACCGCGGTGGGACCGCTGAGGCCGGGGGTGAGGACCTCGAGGGCGGTTCCCTCGAAGGCCTTGCGCGCCAGCGCGTTCTTGACGACGGTGACGCGCACCTGCTTGGCGTGCATCTTCAGGCGAAGGCCGGTGTTGTCGGTGCCGGCCATGCCGCGCAGCTCGACGAGCACGGCGCCTTCGACGCCCGTGAAGCGCTTCTTGTACTCACGGACGATCATGTCCTTGATGGTCTTGCTCATGGGTGTGCTCCTTCGGGGCTCAGAGGGCGACCTGGATGCCAGGGCTCATCGACGCTGCGATGACGCACTTGCGGATGTAGGTCCCCTTGGCCGAGGCGGGCTTGGCCTTGGTGATCACTTGGATGAAGTGGTTGAGGTTCTCGGCGAGGTCGTCGTCGTTGAAGCTCATCTTGCCGATGATGCAGTGGACGTTGCCGCCGTCATCGTTGCGGTACTCGGTCTTGCCGGCCGCATATTCCTTGACGGCGTTGACGACGTCGGCGGCGACCGTGCCGGCCTTGGGGCTGGGCATGAGGCCCTTGGGGCCAAGCACCTTGCCGAGCTTGGAAACCACGCGCATCATGTCGGGGCTGGCGACCGCAACGTCGAAGTCCATCCAGCCGCCTTCGATCTTGGCGACGAGTTCGTCGGCGCCCGCCTCGACGGCGCCGGCAGCCTTGGCCGCGGCAACCTTGTCAGCGTTGCAGAAGCACACGACCCGCGCGCTCTTGCCGACGCCCTTGGGGAATGCGATCGAGCCACGCAGCGCCTGGTCGGCAGCCTTGGGATCGATGCCCAGGTGCACCACCACGTTCACCGTCTGGTCGAACTTGGGGGCCTTGTACTGGCGCAGCGCCTTGACGGCGTCGCTGGGGGCGAGCGCCTGCGAAACGAGGCGATCGTTGTTGAAGCGCACGCGCTTCGAGTGTCCGATGACGACCTTCTTGGCCATGGGTTCAGTTCTCCACCGTCACGCCCATCGAGCGTGCGCTGCCTGCGATCACCCGCATGGCGGCTTCGACCGTCGCGGCGTTCATGTCCTTCATCTTGCCTTCGGCGATCTTGCGAAGCTGGGCTTGCGTGATCTTGCCGACCTTCTTGGTGTTGGGCTCGCCCGAACCCTTCTCGAGCTTGAGTTCAGCCTTGATCAGCTCGCTGGCCGGGCTGGACTTGATCTCGAGGTCGAAGGTGCGGTCCGAGTAGACCGTGACGATGCAACCGACGACGCGGCCGTTCAGCTCGCGCGTGGCATCGTTGAACTTGGTGATGAACTGGCCGGGGTTGACGCCGTTGGCGCCAAGGACGGGACCGAGCGGCGGGGCAGGGGTTGCCTTGCCGCCGGGGGCCATGATCTTGAAGACCTTTGTGACTTTCTTTGCCATCGTTTGAACCTCCCACCGCGCCAGACCTCCACCGGTCTCGGGGCCCTTCGCCGGACAGCGAAAGGTGCGCAGTAGTTCGTGCGGTACTGAATTGTGAGTCGCGCAGGCTAGCGGGTCACGCGC
>JASGCG010000374.1 GCA_030054235.1 Bacteroidia bacterium | reverse complement strand
CAGGCGCTTGAGCTCATCCAGGTCCGCCTGCGTCGGCGGGCTCGGATCGCCGTCCGAAATGATGATGATGTGCTTCTGGCCGGCGTTGGCCTTGGCCAGGCCTTCCTTCGCCAGCGACAGGCTCGCCTTGAAGTCGGGCATGTCGCCCACGACCATCTTCTTGATCGCCTCACGGATCCCCGACTTGTCACCGACCGGCTGAAGATCGTGCGCCCACGAGGCCAGCTTGCCATCCTTGCCGCCCCAATCGAAGGTCACGATGCCGGCCAGGTCAAGCCTGCTCAGCGCATCGACGGCTGCTTCAGCGACCTTCTCGCCCCAGTAGTTGCCGGCGGCCATCTCGCACGAATGCATGATGAGGACCAGCGCGCCCTTGGGCAGCTGCCGCGTCGCGGGCGGTTCGAGCTTGACGGCAAAGGCCTTCGAGGCCTCGCTGCCCTGCCATCCGCCTGCACCGAAGGCTCGGTCGCCGCCGGTCACCAGCAGGCCACCACCAAGGTCGTGCACGTACGAGTGCAGCAGCTGGTCGGTCTCGTTCGTGATCTCGAAGCGCCCGACGTTCGCCAGGACCACCGCGTCGGCATCGGCCAGCGCCGAGACCCCCTCATTGTCGAGTTCATCAGGCGTGATCACTCGTGACGGGATGTCGCCCTCCGCGAGCGCCGCCACCAAGGGCTGCGACTCCTCGCCGCCGTCGCTGCCATCGACGATCACGACCTTGGCGCCGGTGCTGACGAGCACCATGGCGGCACCGCGATTGTTCTCGGCGATCGCATCCGATGCAGGATCGTCCGGCGTGTAGACCAGCTCGTAGCGGCGGGATTGGCGGCCCACCACGACCATCGGGAAGGTCAGCGCATTCACGCCAGCCTTGAGCTCCACCGCAAGCCCGGTCCCCGGCGCTGAAGGATCAAGGTCGACCGGCTCGCCGTTCTCGCGCAGCGTCACCACGCCACGGTTCGGGCCCATGCTGCGGATCGACGCCCGCAGGTCGATCGTCTGGCCCTCGCGCGCCGTGCTGGGTGCGCGCAGCGACTCGACCATCACCTCGCTGGCATGGCTGAAGGGCAGCGCCACCACGTCGATCGGGATCCCATTGGCGCGCGCGGCCTCGGCAGCTTCCAGAGCGTTGCCCGCGGTCTGGTTTCCATCCGAGATCAGCAGCATCCGGCTCGCCGTGTCCGGCGGCAGCATCGCCATCCCGCGCCGCAGCGCACCTTCGATGCCTGTCGACATCCGGTCGCCGCCGTGCTGCGAGACATCCAGGCTCGCGTCGCTCTCGGCCACGGCGCGCACCTCGGGCCGACCGGCGAACGTCACCAGCCCCACGCGGTCGGCGGCCTCACGCTTGCTCGCCACCAGGCCATCGACCAGCTTCTGCGCCTGCTGCTGCATCGTTTGCGGCACCGAGCGGCTCGCATCGGACACGACCATCACCGTCAGCCCCTCGCCCGTGCGGACCAGGCTCGGCTGCGCCAGGGCCAGGGACAGCAGCGTCACGAGTGCCCCACGCAGCACCATCGTCGCGATCGACTTCCCGCGGCCCACCACGCCGCGACGGCGCCATGCCATCCAGCACAGCACCGGAACCAGCACCAGCAGCACCAGTGCCAGCGGGCGTTCAACGTCGATCGATGGCATCAACGGGAAGGTACCGCGCCGGCCTCGCCCTTGGCGCGCTCGATCCAGCGATCCGATGGCATCAGGTAGAGCCGGTTGTTGGTCGAATCGAGCACGGCCATGGTGGCGCCGTGAACCTGCGCGGTCCACGGCCCGTTCAGCCTGCCGGGCTCCCGTCCACCCTTGCCCCAGCAGCCCGCTGACGCACCGCTCGCAAGGTCAACGGCCTGCAGCCGGCACCCCCCGAACTCGGTCACGAGCACCGTGGCGTCGTCGAGCCGTTCGAGTCCGTACGGGTAGAGCAGCTCGCCCGGCTCCTGTCCCATCGCACCGATCGAACGCACGAACGCGCCATCGGTCGTGAGCTCGACCAGCCGATGGTTGCACGCGTCAGCGACGAGCAGCCGCCCCGAGCCGAGCATGAGCAAGGATTGCGGCCGGTCGAACTTGGGTTCAGGCGAGTCATCGCCCGGCACGCCATGGTGACCGAAGGCACGCACGAACGTGCCATCGCGCCGGAAGACCTGGATCCGGTCGTTGCCGCCGTACTCGCTCACGTACGCCAGGCCGTCCTCGCCAAACGCGATGTCGGTCGGGAAGACGAACTGCCCCGGCTCCTGGCCGAACCCGCCGAAGGTCCGCAACACCCGCCCCTGATCATCCATGACGGTGATCCGATGCTCGTGCGTGTCGGCGATCCA
>JASGCG010000373.1 GCA_030054235.1 Bacteroidia bacterium | reverse complement strand
GTACCGCGTGCAGGTGGGGATCTACGACACCCGTGAACTGGCCAAGGCCTCACTCGAGACCTGGGGCCGCAAGGGCATCCTGCTCGGCACGACCGACTGACGCGGCGGTCTCTCGGGCGCTCAGGTGTCGGCGTTCATCAGGAACGTGGCGGCGTGCTCGAAGTACGCCATCATGGCGGGGCGATCCGCTTGGGGAATCGCCGCGTCCTCGAGTGCGGCACGCATGACCTCGACCCAGTCGTTGCGCTCCTGGAGACCGATGCGGAACTGCATGTGACGCATGCGCAGCCTGGGGTGCCCCTTGCGCGCGCTGTAGGCGGGCGGACCGCCGAAGTACTGGATCAGGAACTCCGCCTGGTTGCGGATCGCCTCGTCGAGTTCCTGCGGGAACATCGGCCGCAGGCGAGGGTGCACGTCGATGCGCGCGTAGAACGCCCGTGCAATCGCCCAGAACGGATCCGGTCCGAGGCGGGTGTAGAGGCTCTCTTCGCCGGTTCCTGCAGTCGATGCGTCGCTCATGGCACGGGCGATGGTAGGGTGCCAACATGCTCACCACGCTGGCGCTTGCGATCGGCTTGATGACAGCCCCGCCACCTTCGCCGGCTGTCGGCGTCGCCGTTCCGCCGCGACTGGAGCAGAACAAGCCGATCCCCGCGTGCGTGCCGAGCACGGGCGCGAGCCTCTTCAGCACGCTGCACCAAGCAAAGGCAACGGAGAAGGACGTGCCGGCTCCATCGGGCGTCAGCGATGCCGAGGCCCGCAAGGCAATCCAGCGGCTCTCGTCGTCCAAGCCTGCGCTGCGCGAGGACGGGCTGCGCATGCTGCGGACCTTCACCACCCCCGAAGGACAGTGGGCGATCTATCACGCGAGCCGTGGAGCTGAAGGCACCATCAAGATGCAGGTCCTTGAGCATCTCGCATCGCTCGGTCCGTCCGGGCAGGCGGGCCTCACCTGGATCGCGATCCACGATCGTGATGCGGCCGTCAGGAACGAGGCAGCGCAGCGCATCGAACAGCCACCATCGAACGAAGCACTGGCCGTGCTCGAGGGCGCCCTGCGCAGCCCCAACCACATGGTGGTGAACCAGGCTGGGCTGCTCGCGGGCCAGATCAATGCCATCAAGGCGATTCCCCTGCTCATCGCTGCGCAGTTCGCACAGGATCCCGTGCAGGATCAGGCCGATCTCGCGTGGATCGCCATCGGAACACAACGAAGCTACGTCGCCAATCTCATACCGATCACTGGCAACTCCTCCGCCGGCTTCCAGCCCGTGATCGGTCAGATCTACGAGGGCGTCGTCATGGCGATCGATGATGCGGCCGCCGTGGCCACGACCTATCGCCCGGGCGTGCACCAGTCGCTCATGGCGCTCGCCACGCTCGACTCGGGTCAGAGCACGGCACACCTGGGTTGGGATCTGAACGCCTGGGTGGCTTGGTACAACGACACCTATCTGCCGATCCTTGCTGCCCGCGCGGCCGAGGCGGAACCGGTGCGCGAACCCAGGTGACCTCGCTCAGTTGACGATGCGATCGGGGTCAGGTGGCCCGATCGAGCGAACGCATCGTGTCGATCAGCCGTTCGTACTGCCACGGCCGATTGTGCGGCGCAGCGCTGACACGCAAGAGCCAATCGCCATGCAACTCCATGCACGGCACCTCGACGGAACCCTCGGCGAGGATGGCTGCCTGCAGGGCTTCGACCGAAGCGAACCGATGTCGCCATCGTGCATCGAGCCGGCACGCGGCCATCGAGCCCCGCATCGAACCATCCATCGGCGAAATGGGCTCGAAGAGCCCTGAGTCCACCATGCGCCGCTGGGCCCACTCGGCAAGCCGCTTGTTGTGATCCATCACCGCGCCCGCGCCGAAGGCCTCCATCCACGCGATGGCATCGGTGATCGCCATCCACGCCCCGACATCACGCGTGCCCTGCCATCCGAACTCAAGGTCCATGCCCGCGCCGTAGTGGTGACTGATCGAGGCCGGGTGGGTCTCGTGGGCACGCTGCGCCGACGCGTGCAGGAACGCGCAGCCCTTCGGCGCATACACCCACTTGTGCAGATTGCCGGTGTACCAGTCCGCACCGAGCCCATCGAGGTCGAGCGGCAGCATGCCCGGGGCATGCGCACCATCGATCATCACGGCGATGCCTCGTGCGTGACAGGCCTTCACGACCTCCCGGACCGGCATGACGAGCGCCGTGGGGCTCGTGACGTGATCGACCAGGACCAGTCGGGTGCGGTCGTTCAGCGCAGCCACGATCCGCGCAAGGACGTCGTCGCTTGACTGGACCGGCAGCGGGACGGGCACCTCTCGAATCG
>JASGCG010000372.1 GCA_030054235.1 Bacteroidia bacterium | reverse complement strand
TGTTGGTGCGCCGATCTATGCCGGCATTGCCGTGCTTTCCAAGGACCTCTGCCATGTGCTTCTTGGCCCGACGTGGACCGACGCATCGACCACACTCACGATTCTTGCGTGCTGGGGCTATTTTCGATCCTTGAGCAATCCGGCTGGGGCACTCTTACTTGGAGTCGGCCGAGCGGATGTTGCACTGCGGTGGAACATCGCTCTGTTGCTCGTTTACCCAGCTGGCTTATGGTTCGGCTCCCAATGGGGTCCAAATGGCTTGGCAACCGGACTACTTTGCACAAGCGCCCTCCTCCTCATCCCCGGTTGGAGATGGCTTGTTGTTCCGCACACGGGATGGTCGGCATTCGACTTCGCTCGAACCGTTCTAGCACCGGCAGCGGTTGCCGCAGGCGCGTGGACTGGAGCGACGCTCGTCGCAGCACCGATTACTTCGACATGGTGGCGGCTCTCGCTGACGGTTGGGCTAGCGGCCGCTGGGTACGTTGCACTGGGATGGCGTATTGGCTGCAGCGTTCCTCGCTGCGATCCGCAGTGGAGCGGCACCGATTCCGCACGCTGAGATCCTCGAAGTTGCCCGCGCCAGCATCCTGATGGCCAAGGCCTGACCCACGCACCACTGCAGCACCCAACCATGACCGCGACCATCGACATCATCGCCGGAGCCCGTCCGAACTTCATGAAGATCGCGCCGATCATCCGCGCGATGGAGGCCCGCATGGCCGCGGGCGCGCCGCTCGCGTACCGGCTGGTGCACACCGGGCAGCACTATGACTCGAAGATGTCCGGGGATTTCTTCACGCAGCTGGGGATCCCCGAGCCGCACCGCAACCTCGAGGTGGGCTCGGGCACGCAGGCCGAGCAGACCGGTTCGATCATGACACGCTACGAGGCGCTGCTCCTCGAATCGCGCAGTGCGCTCTGCCTCGTGGTGGGTGATGTGACGAGCACGATGGCGTGCGCCATCGCGGCGCAGAAGCTCTGCGTTCCCGTGGCCCACGTCGAGGCAGGCATCCGCAGTGGCGACTGGACCATGCCGGAAGAGATCAACCGCATGGTCACCGACTCGATCACGAACCTCTTCTTCACGACCAGCGAGGTGGCGAACCAGAATCTGCGCCGCAGCGGGGTGGCCGAGGACCGGATCCACTTCGTCGGCAACACCATGTCGACACGCTCCTGGCCAACCAGCATCGGTTCGCCAAGCCGCCCTTCTGGTCCGAGCTGGGCTTGGTGGCTGGCGAGTACTTCGTCACCACGTTGCACCGGCCTGCGAACGTGGACCGCGGCAGCACCTTCGCCGAGCTGCTCCAGGCGATCGCCGAGTCGGTCCGGGGCATGAAGGTGGTGTTCCCAGTGCATCCGCGCACCGCCAAGACGATGCGCGAGGTCGGTGTGGTCCCATCGAATGTGCTGCTGGTCGACCCGCAGCCGTACCTCGAGTTCAACTACCTCGTGAAGCATGCCAAGGGCGTGATCACCGACTCTGGCGGCATCACGGAAGAGACCACCGTCATGGGCGTGCCGTGCATGACGCTGCGCACGAGCACCGAGCGCCCCGAGACGGTCACGATGGGCACCAATGAACTCCTGGGCGTCGATCCGAAGGCGCTGAAGCCTGCGCTCGATCGACTCTTTACCGGCCAGTGGAAGCGTGGCCAGATCCCACCGCTCTGGGACGGCAAGACCGGCGAGCGCATCGTGACGATCCTGGAGGAGCGGTTCGCGCGCTGAGTGCGTTGAAAACTGCGATGCAACCTCACAAGCCCGTCAACTTTGATTCACATCGTATGCGACCAACACAATCGAAGTCTATTATTCGACGGTCTTACGAGAGTGCCCATCCGTCATGCAAGGCCGCTCCGTCATCAAGACCTCACTCGCTGCCAAAAATTCGGGTTATGCTCCGTCGCGAGGCGCTGTTCACGCCTGGTCATTGCCTTGTAAACGTCAGTTCGGCTACAAACTCCCCATCTTGAATCAGTGCTAAAGACCACTGCTGGGCGGCCGAGTGTGCCAAGCGAATGAAGAGGCTGTCACTTTGAGCCGTCATATTCTCACCCTTTCCCCATTCTCACTCGATGCTGAATATCACGGTGGCCGGCGACTTTCGCGATTTGCCGCGTGGCTTTCGGCGGACAACTGGGAGGTCCGGAGTCTGTCCGCGACTAGGACTTCCACAACGGAAGCGCCACACTCCACGTTCATTTCTGACCCCTTCGGCGCGTGGCCTGTTCGCGCAGGTTTCACGGCAACCGCGACCGGATCATCGATCTCCAGAGTAGCCCGCAACCGCGGTTGGGGCCGCCATCTGATTCCCGACCCCACGATCGGTTGGACGATCGCGA
>JASGCG010000031.1 GCA_030054235.1 Bacteroidia bacterium | reverse complement strand
CGGTCCGGACCGCCTCCTTGAGCGGCTTGATGTGTCCCATGGTCCGGCCGTACCAGGCAATGCCCTGGTTGAGCCGCTTGACCCCGTACCACGGCTTGGCGAAACGCTCCATCAGGTCGATGTGTCGCAGGATCGCCCTGCACTTGTCGTTGAAGGAGAGGTCGGGGCCCACGGTTCCCGTGGCCAAGTGCTCCGCAGCTCGGCGGAACATCCATGGCGTTCGGAGTGCGGCCCGGGCGATCATGACGCCCGCGCACCCCGATCGATCGATGAGCGCCTTGGCGTGCTCGGGTTCGACCACGTCGCCGTTGCCGATGATGGGGATCGAAGGAACGGCCTCGACCACTCGGCCGATCGCATCCCAATCGGCCTGCCCGCTGAAGAACTGCACGGTGTACCGCCCGTGCACGGTGACGGCGGCGATGCCTGCGTCGGCCAAGCGACGTGCCAAGTCGGGTGCGACCATGTGTTCTGGATCCCAGCCCAGTCGCATCTTGGCGGTGACCGGGACGCGGCCACCGCTGGCACGCTCAACCGCCTTCACGATGCGCTCGGCCAGGAGCGCCGTTGCCGGGCAGTCACGCAGCAGCAGGCTCCCGCCGTTCTTCTTGGCGACCTTGTCGACAGGGCAGCCCATGTTGATGTCGATGACCTGCGCACCATGTTCGATCGCCCAGAGTGCCGCCTCGGGGAGGGGATCATCGCCGTTGCCGTAGAGCTGCATGCCACAGGGCCGATCGAATTCGTTGGTCGCGGCAAGTTCGAGCGAACGTTCTGAGCCGCGCAGCAGGGCATGGGCATTCAGGAGATCGGTGTACGCGATGCCCACGCCGCCGAGCTCGCGGCACAGGATGCGAAACGGCAGATCGGTATAGCCCGCGATCGGGGCGAGCAAGAGGTTGCTCTGGAGTTCGACGGGACCGATGCGGAGCACGAGGCCATGCTAGGGCGGGCATGGCACGACCCTTCTGTCGAGGGACGCCTGATCGCTGCTGGTGCTCGGCGTCGCTATCGTGCATCCATGCACAAGGCACGGATCGTGTGGGCGGTCACCGCCACGGCGGCACTGGGTGGAGCGATCGCGCAGGCACCTGATCCAGTACCGGTGCCTGGCGCGACGATGGGCAGCGTGAGCGTGCGCGTGGGCGAGCAGTCACTCACCATGCCCTACCGATTGATGGAGCCCAGCGAGGCGGACCCAGACGAGACCTTCCCGCTGGTGGTGTTCCTGCACGGATCGGGCGAGCGTGGCACCGATGGTGATGTCGCGCTCAAGTACATCGGCCCGGTGCTGGCCACGCGCGAGATGCGCACGAAGCATCCGTGCTACGTGCTGGCCGTGCAGTGCCCGCGCGACAAGACGTGGGTCGAAACCGGGCCGCGCAGCATGAATCCCACGATGAATGAACAACCAAGCATGACCATCCGCGGCGTGATGGCGGCGATGGACCAGATCATGAAGGAGAAGGCCGTCGATCGGCAGCGCATCTACCTGACGGGCCTTTCGCTCGGCGGGTACGGCGCGTGGGATCTGGCGATGCGCAGGCCGGGCATGTTCGCCGCGGTCGTGCCCATCTGCGGAGGTGGCGATCCGGCGAAGGCGGCACTGCTGAAGGATCTGCCCATTCAAGTGTGGCATGGCAGCCTTGACAGTTCGGTGCCGGTGGCGCGCAGTCGCGACATGGTCAAGGCCTTGAAGGACGCGGGGGCCAAGGTCGACTACCGCGAGATCAAGGATGGCGGTCACGAAGCGTGGGTGCCGGCCTATCTGCCCGACGCGGCGATCGCCTTCATGTTCAAGCAGGTGCGCGACGTGCCGACGCCTGATCCTGCCGGTGACACGAAACCGCGCGACGGTCAATGAGTTCCGTGGGGTGCGGCCATCACGCGCCGATGCTCGCGCTGCTCAGCGCGTTTGGAGCGGTACGCGAGCGCGCGACGACTGGTTGAGCACATGCCAGAGAAAGGTCCGCCCTGACGTGGGGTGATGCTGCTGCAGGAGCGCGTGCATGGCCTTCACGTCGCTGCCGGCGCGGTGGGCGCTGCCGGGATCGATGCGGAAATGCGCCAGGAGTGACTGCAGGCGGCGGTTGGGTGCACCGATCGAGCGCCAGTCAAAGCCCCAGCAGCTGCAGCGCCACGGCAGGTGCAGGGTCCACGACCAGAGCCGACCCATCATGGCACGATCGAAGGTGATGTTGTGGGCGACGATCGCGGCGCAAGGCTCGAGGAGTGCGCGGCAGGCCGGCTCGTCGAGTGAATGACCACGCACCGACTCCATGCTGATGCCGTGCACGGCCAGCGCGCCGGCGCTGATCGGCACGCGCGGTTCACGCAAGCCCCGGTAGTGCCCATCGAGGCCCGTGAAGCGGCCGGACTCGGGATCGATGGTGATGACAGCGAACGCGAGTTCGATGACTTCATCGTGACGCGCGGCGCCGGTGGTTTCGGTGTCCAGGAGAGCGATCTTCACGATGGGCAGGGTCCGATGCTAGGCTTGGCGCCCCGCAGGGCTGGGCGATGATCGCCAAGCAGCCACGCCGAGGAAAGGACACGAGGTACGGATCATGAACAAGTGGTTCTATGCGAAGGATGGTCAGGCGATCGGCCCACTCAGCACGCCGGAAATGCATGAGTTGATCGGCCAGGGCACCTGCACCCGGACCACCTTGGTCTGGACGCGTGGCATGCGGGATTGGCTGCCGGCGTGCATGGCTGCATGGATGTGGGAGGAACGTGCCGAGCGGCGCGATGTGACGGCTGCGGGAGATGGGGCATCAGACGTGGCCGATGGCGACAGCAACGTGGCGGCCATGGTCGCCGCTGATGAGGCGCCAGCCGTGCCGAGCGAGCCACGAGCCGAACGGCGTTCGGCGGCAAGCCCCACCCCGACGATGGCCGACGGCGTGCAGGGTCAGCAAGCGGACGCGCCCGATGCCGGCGTGGTCGGCATGGTCCGCAAGCTCTTCGGACTTGGCTGAAGCACTTCGGTGACGTGGCCAAGGGCGTTTGCGCTGACATCACAGCAGTAGATGCGCCCGCGTCGACGGCCGGTGACTTCGCGCAGGATCCCCGCGTTGATGCAGCGTTCGACGAGATCGTTGGCTGCCGCGAAGGTGATCCCCAAGGTTCGCTCGACCTGGCGGACTTCGGTGATCGGGGAACCCATCAGATGCTGGACCAGTTCCCGCGGATGTCGTGGTGCCCGCATGGCACCGGCACGCTCCAACAGATCCGTCCGTGCCTGGTCGAGGCAAGCGAGCTGTTGCATGGCGCGGTCGCATGCTCGCTCGACCGTTCGCCAGACGTGCGCACACCATGCCGGAACGGAGCCGTTCGCTGCGAGCTCGTGACGGCACTGCCGGTGGGACTCGGCATCGACCGAACCATGCAGGTCCAGCACGTTCGAGGTCATGCCCGCATTGCCGCAGAGCCAACCAGCGACCGCGGACCACGCCAGTTCGCTGTTGCCGTCGGGGAGGGGCGCCGTGGATTCGATCGCCCAGAGGAACCATGCTGCACCAACCAGTGCCCGATCGAGCGAACCTGGCATGTCCGAGATCGTTCGATCAATCGAGGCGCCCAGCCTGAGCACGTCGCGCGGTGACGGGGCGAGGCACGGCGTGCCATCGACATCGCGAGGGAGTGCAGCGCTCGGGAGTTCCGTGGCGCGGGGCTTTCCGGCTTGCCGCTGCCCGGCCCAGAGTGCCCGGTGTGCCTGGACCAGTCCGCCCATGCTGGGTCGCCCCACAGCCATGACCGGCGTGGAAGGGTGCCAGAGGGTCAACCGCGCCGACAGTTCCCGGAGTGGATCAGCGCAGGGGACGGCGCTGCTGATCCCCAGCGACCAGACCGCAGCATGCTCAAGCCGAGCGACATCCACGGCGGGTGCGCGATGGGCGGCGTTGCTGCACCGCCCCAGGGCGCAGGCCGCATCGACCATGTCGCGGCACGACGCACCCACGGCAGGGACCGACCAGAGGGCCAGATCTGGGTCAAAGCGACATGCTGGGACGGGATAGCGCCGTCGATCAGTGGTGCGGCCATGCATGGCCTGATGATAGATACTTTCGATAACACAAACAGGGCTAAGACAAGGCTGAACGACCCGATCACTGCGGAGTCCATCAGGCCGGGCAGCGACCCCACCGCGACAGGATGATCCCCAGATCCGGCCCGTCGACGACCCCCGACCCATCGAGGTCGGCCGAGGGGTCGGGAAACTCCCACTTGACCAGCAGGATGCCGAGGTCGGCGTTGTCGACGACCTGATCGCCGTTGAGGTCACCCTGGCAGGCGGAACTGGAGGCATCGCACCCGTTCACCGCGCCCGGCGTGTCATCCCCGCCGACGATGGCATCGCTGCCGCGGACCCACCCACCGCTCCGACAGCGCAGGATGTGCATGGCTTGGGCATCCTTCTCAGGGCCGACGACCGTGGCGTAGCTGCACTCGGCACCGGCGGTTGGAGGGGTGGCACCCGTTCCGATCGTGACCGCATCGACGATCTCGATGAAGGCACCCTGATCAAGCGTGCAGTCGTCGTTGGCATCGAGATCCGCACCGTTGCTGGCGGTCAGCCCGCGCAGCAGCATGTGCGTGACGTTGTCGCCATTCTCGAAGTTGAGGCTCGTGACGATGTCCGGCGTGGCAGCGGTCATGCTGGACTCGCCGATCAGGAGGTAACCATCCGATGGAATGGTCTTGCCGGCGAGGTTGACGAAGACCTCGATCACACCGCTTCCCTGGGCGGCGGTGCCATCGCCGATCACGACGAACCAGAGACCGTCGAGCGAGGCACCCGGGGGACCCTTGAGCTCAACATACTCATCGTTGTCGGCACCAGGCTGATCGATGCGGACCTCGTTGATGCAGATGGTGCCATTGTCCTCGGCGGCGAATGCGGTGCGGACGCACATGGCGGGAGTGAACGCAAGAGCGCACGCGGCAGCGCGCGTGAAGAGCGTGGACGATGAGGGCAGCGACAAGAGCAGGTTGGACATGATGGATCCCCAGAGATCGATGTGCGAAGCATGCAGCGACAGGAGCGGCATGATGCGCGCCAACCTACGACCCGATCACGTCAGTTCCCGAAGAGCCGCACGAAGTTCGGTGCATGAAGTGGAAGAAATCTGCTCCCTTGGGCACATGCATCACGAGGCCCGCGCTGCGTCGTGCGTGATGCGGTGCACGCGCGTGGACCACCACATGATGGTGGTGGCCATGGATCGTGCACCACGGACCGAAGAAGTTCGGTGGAGCCGGCGGCGCTATCGCAACAGTTCTGCATCTTCGATGCGGTACAGCCCCAGGACCAAGCCCCCCAAGGCGAAGGGCTCGAGCACCAACCGCCCACGCAGCGTGCCGAAGCGGATCTGGTGCTGCAGTGAGAAGTCGATCGGCGTGCGTGTCTTCACCAACGCCGAGTCGTATGGCGTGGGCGGCAAGCCGATGCAGCAACCATCCCAGCGATTCAGCATGAGCACGACCTCATCAGTCGACGGCGCGATGATGGCTGGCGCGTAGTAGCCGCTCAATTCGATCCACGTGCCGCCGAGCAGTTCGAGCGTTCGTGGCATGGCATCGAGCGTGCCGTCACCGCGTACGTGCCCACTGGCCTGGCCGAGCAGTTCCCAGGAGATGCGGAACGGCTGCCGTTCGGTTCCTGCACCGGGCGGCATGACTGCAGCAGAGGGAGCAGAAGGAACTGAAGGAGCAGAAGGAGCTGAAGGAGCAGAAGGAGCTGAGGGAGCTGAGGGAGCAGAGGGAGCAGAGGGAGCAGCGGCAGTCGAGGTTGCAGCGGTTGCACCATCAGTTCGACGAGCTGCTGGTTCGTTCGCACCCACCTCGTCTTGGCGCGCCTGGTCGAGCAGTTCCCACGGCGGAGCGTCGCATGATTCGGGAACGGTCGAGGCTGGTTCCCGCAGCGACCAGATCGCTGCGAGCAGCAACAGCGCCAGCACGGACCAGAGGATCCTCATGGGCCGAAAACCTGGCGCAGGATCGCATCCTTCACGCTGCGCATCGGGACCTGTGCATCGAGGCGATCATCGTCGCAGAGCAGGATCGGTTCGAGACCTCGCGCGACGCTGCTGCGGCCATGCGAGCCGCGCACGATCGAGGGATCCAAGGGAACCACATCGAGCAGGTTGCGCATGCCGAGCTTGCGCAGTGCGAGCTTGCCCGCCGTGCGAAGGCCAAGGAGCGGCCGCGCGGGATCCATGAAGAGTTCGCACGGGTCGTAGCCCGGCTTGCGGTGGATGTCGACGGTGCGTGCGAAGTCAGGTGCGAGTGCATCGTCGAGCCACCACGGATACGCAAACCACGCATCGGCCTCAGCGATGCAGACAAGATCGCCGCTGCGCGCGTGGCCGATCCTGAGCGCATCCTGCGCCGCGCGGTCGAGCACGGACTCCACGCCCGGCACGCGCTCGAGCAGGTGGGCGACCCGTCCGAGGTCCCGTTCCTTTCGCACGTAGACGTGCGCGATCTGGTGGTCACAGACTGCGAAGGCGTCGCTCTGGCCCGCATCGAGGAGTTCCGTGCCGCGCTCGTCCCGCAGCGACAGAAGATCGGCGCCACGCAGTTCGCGATTGAGGCAGATCGCCCGGCTCACTGGCGCGATGCCGTACTCGCTGACCACCATGACCCGCACGCCACGTGCCGCGAAGAACCCGTGGAGCACATCGACGACGCGGTCGATCTCCCGGAGTTCCTGCTGCGCTTCGCGCGTGCCGGGACCGTGCTTCTGCAGGACGTAGTCCAGATGCGGCAGGTAGACCGTGTGGAGCGTCGGGGCGAACCGCTCCTCGACCTGCATCGCGGCGCGTGCGATCCAGTCAGTGCTCTGGATGCCCGCCTTGGGTCCCCAGAAGTTGAAGAGCGGAAAGCGGCCGAGCTCATGCTGCAGCGTGTCGCGCAGGCCGGTCGGATCGGTCCAGACATCAGGGATCTTCCGGCCATCAGCCGGGTACTGCGGGCGTGGCGTGATCGTGACGTCGGTCGAGCCGTGCATCGCGTACCACCAGAACGAGTTCGCGCTCGTGAAGCCGCCGTCGCGCGCTCGCGCCTCGTCCCACACACGCGGCGCCTGCACGAGGGCAGCCGACTGCTTCCAGAAGTGGACCTCGTTCAGCGACCGATCGAACCAGCCGTTGCCCACGATCCCGTGTGCGGAAGGATCGACGCCCGTGAGCATGGTGGCCTGCGCCGAGCAGGTGACGGCTGGCAGCGGCGCGACCATCGTGCGCACGCCGCCCACGCTCCTGGCGAAGTCGCGCAGCTTGGGCGCGCCCGATCCGAGCAGCGCCGGCGAGAGGCCGACGACGTTGACGACGGCAACGCGCTGCATCAGGACCCCGCAACGCGGCGCTGCGCGGTGCGCGTGATCCACCAGCAACCGAGCGCGACGACGGAGAGGCCCGGTGCACCCAGCACGCTCAGCGTGCTGGCATCGAGCAGGCAGAACGCGGCGATCCATGCGGCCACGCCGCCGGCGATGCGCGTGGGGTGGCTTCGCATGGCGCGCTCGGCATGCAGGCTCTTGACGAGGAAGATCCCGCCGCAGAAGAGAGCCATCGGCAGGGCGACGATCGTCATCACCTGCAGCATCCCGCGCGCGCCGCCCGCCACGACGGGGCTGAAGGCCCACGGCACGAGCATGGCGGCAACGAGCAGCACGCGCACCCAGACTCGTGTGGGTTGTGGTGCGACGACGGCTGCATCGTCGGTTGGTGCGGCTTCATCACGCGCCAAGAGCGACACGGCGACCGTGGACGCGAAGGCGATGAGCCCCGGGAAGAGCACGAGCCCCCACGCACTGACGGATGAACCGTTGTACTGCATGCCGGACACGCTCATCACCGACAGCGTGGCGCACCAATAGGCCAGTGCGCGGCAGAGGCCCATCAGCACGACGCTGCCGCGCCAGGTCCGGTGCAGCAGCGAGTACGCCACGATGGTGGCGACGAGCAGAAGCACAGCCTCGAAGCCCCATGGCGTCCGAAGGTCCGCATGACGCCAGTGATCCAGCCAGTTCCAGAGGATCGCACCCACGCCGACCACCGCCCACGCCTCGCCCAGCCATTGGATCGCATTGCGCTGGCCCTTGGCAAAGCTGCCGAACGCAAGACCGATGGCGATCGCAGCGAGGCCCGGGACCGGGAACGATCCGCCACCGACGAGCCAGACGCCCGTCGCGACGAGCGTGGCAGCCAGCAGGATCGCCGGGCGCATGGCCACGCGGCCGCTGGGGAGCGGGCGCGCGGGGCGCTCGTGCGCGTCGACGTCACGATCGAGGAGATCGTTGAGCACCATGCCGAACAGGTAGAGCAGGCAGAGGCCCGCGACGACACCGACGTGCCGAGGCATCCAGTCGATGAAGCGCTCGATGGTCGCCTGCCCGGCGAGCAGGTGCGCAACCCAGAGCCCGACGATGGCGTTGGTCGCCACGGTCAGCACGTTGGAGATGCGTGTGAGTTCGAGCCACGCCCAGATGCCATGGCGTGGCAGCGGCGTGGCCACGGGCGCGGGTTCGGCGGCGACCGCGCGACCCGGCTGCTCGCTCGCGACGGGTGCGTCCGAAGCCAGCTCGCTGCGCCTGCTCGGCATGCCATGCAGGGCGATCACCGGCGCGCGGCCGCTCGTGTCGCTCGGTTCCACTCGGCGGAAGACCGGTGCCTCGGCAAGCGAATCGGCCACGGGTGCGGTGATGGGTTCGATGGTCTCGGTCGGTTCGGGATCCTGTGTCGACTCAACGCTCTCCACTGCATCAACGACTTCGGCCAGCTCCACGGCTCCCGGAGCATCCACGGACTGTCCAGGCTCGATGAGCTCGATCGATTCCTTGAGCGCCATCGGCTCGGCGCTGGGCTCAGCGACAGGTTCAGCGCTGGGTTCAGCGCCAGGTTCAGCGCTGGGCTCAGCGACAGGTTCAGCGATGGGTTCAGCGACGGGCTCGACGATGCTTGCAGCGATGGCGTGTGTCGGTGGCTCGTCGACCGGCGCCTCCATGGATGCGATTACCTCAGGCTTAGGCTCGACCGATTCCCAGGCATCGATGGTCTCGACCGTTCGTGGTGCCGTCAGGGACGGATCCTCGTCGCCCCATGCCGCGAGCGTCTGGCCGGGCTGCGGCGCGACGGGTTCGTGCATCTGCAGCTCAGGCACGCTGTCCATCGAGGGCGGATCGATGCCTTCAAGGTCGGCCGCCACGATGTGGTCGAAGAGGCCGGGCTGCTCATCATCCTGCTTGCGTCGAGTGCGATCTCCGTTCGCCATGCCGGGAGCCTACCGCGCACGCCGGGATTCCTTGTGGTTCGTCCGGCCTTCGGGTCGACCGCCGCGTCAGCCCACGAGCCGGCATTCGGTCATGCGTTCGCGTGCCCAGCGAAGTTCCTGCGCGATGCCGTCGGCGAGCGAAGCCATGCGGTGCTCCAACGGCAAGGCGCCCCAGGCGTAGGTCTCGGCCTCGAAATCGGTGATGCCATCCTCGGGTCGGATCGCAGCCAGGCACGACACCACATCAGCCTGCGTCGTCCCGAGCACGCCGCCCTGGCCGATGCGATCGGCGAAGAGCGGCACATGGAAGTGCGTCCGCCACAGCCCATCCGGAGCATGATCGAAGGCACGGTCGAGGTCGGTGAAGAGGTGCCGCTCGCCCGCACCATCGAGCACGCAGGTCTGGTGGAGGTAGACCGGCTCGTCGAAGTGCCGGAGGGCGCGAAACGCCCGATCGCTGGAGGGACACTCGATCGCGCTCGAGAGCTGCACCTTGCCCACGCGAATGCCTGCATCCCGGTACGCCTGCAGCACGCTCGCCTGGTCCTCGAACATGACGGCGGCGTGGCAGGTGTCGTGGCAGACGCGGATGTACCGGCGCAGGTCAGGTTCGCCGGCCCGCTGGCGCAGCACCTGCTCGAAGAACCCCGTCACGTCGCGCGAGGTGTCGAGCATGCAGCCGGGTTCCGGCTCGAGATCAAGATGGATGCACCGGCCCGTGCGTTCCTCGAGCCGTGTCGCATGGCGCGCGAATTGCTCGAGTTGTGCGCTCGCCAGGCCAACGCTGCTCCCGCAGCCTTCGAGGGAGAACGAGAGACGCCACCCCAACGGCAGCGTGCTGATGCCCGCTTCCCGACGATCATCGTGGAGGAGGTCCACCAGGAGATCCGCCAAGTCGGTCGAGAAGAGCAGCCGGCGCGCGTTGGCCCAGTTGGGTTCGTAGACCGATTGCTTCACGCGCTTGGCGTGGAAGTCGCCGTAGGGAAACCCATTGATCGTGAAGACACGCAGGCCACGCTCGTCGAGCCACGCGCGAAGACGTTTCGCACCGTCCTCCTGCTCCTTGAGTTCGAAGACCGCACGCGCGCTCAGCCAGAGCCCGATGTCGAGCCACTCGACGCCGAGCTCGCGCCGCACCGCCGTGGCGTGCCGATCGAGCTGCTCCTTGGCCGCGGTGAGCGTGGCCCCCGCGTGCACATTGGTGCAGTAGCCCAAGGTGGCCGTCATCGGCTCGCCTCGACGAGCCGTTGCACAATGCCATCACCCATCAGCCGATCCGGCGTGCGCTCGGGATGCCACTGCACGCCGATGGTGAAGGCCCGGCCGGGATCGCG
>JASGCG010000030.1 GCA_030054235.1 Bacteroidia bacterium | reverse complement strand
ATCTCATCAGCGCCTGGACCCTTCTTCAAACCATCACTCCACCGACGGCCGTCGCAAATGATCGTTTCGGCGCGGCCTTTGCCCTCAGCGATGATCTGCTTGTGATCGGCGCGCCGACGAAGTCGGTCGATGTCTCGCCCTACCCCGGTGCAGTGCAGTGGTCGACGGCCGCCGGCGGCAACGGTCATTGGTACTACAAGACCCCGAACTACCAGCCCTACAGCTCGGCGCAGCAGGCCGCGTCCAACGCGGGGGCTCACTTGGCTTCGATCACAAGCGCTGCCGAGAACCAGTGGATCGTCGGCTGCTTCGGCACCAACTATTTCCTCGGCGGGGTGCAGACGCCCGGGGCTCCAGAGCCGTCCGGCGGCTGGACGTGGCTCGGGGGCGACCCGTGGGGCTACACCAACTGGTCGGGCAATGAGCCGAACAATGCCGGAGGGAACGAGAACCGCCTGCAGATGACCACCGCCGGCACATGGAACGACCTGTCCCAGTACAGCTGCCTTCTCTCGCTCTGGGAGTGGGACAGCAGCCCGACCTCGCCGGTCGGTGCGGCCTACCTGTACAAGCTGGTCAATGGGCAGTTCACTTTCATCCAGCCGCTCACCAGCTCGAACACCGCAACGGGCGAGAAGTTCGGCTCCTGGGCAGCCATCAGTGGCTCCACCATCGTGGTCGGCGCACCGGAAGCCACCGTCGCGGGCCAGGCCAAGGCCGGAGCGTTCTACGTCTTCTCGCCGAGCCCTTCGGGCAACTTCTGGGCCCAGTCCGCGGGTCCAGTCAGCTCGAACGATGCCAATGCAGACGACCGACTCGGGGGCCCCGTGGCCTTCGACGGCACGACCATCATCGCCGGTGCGCCGGGGGACGACGGCACCACTGCGGGAAGCAACCGCGGTGCGGTCTACACGTTCCGCAAGATCGGCTCCGCCTGGCAGCAGCAGCAGAAGATCGCTCCTGCCTCCCTGAGCAACGGCGACGAGTTCGGCTACAACGTGTCCTTGCGTGACGGGACCCTGGTGGTCAACGCCGAATCCGACGATGTTGGAAGCAACGTGGATGCAGGATCGGTCTACGTGTTCCGGGCCAATGCGCAGGGGCAGTTCTCCCAGACTGCGCAGATCGTCAACCCCGAGTCCGGATCCACGGGGGACCTCTTCGGCGACTCGGTCTGCCTGACCACCAACCGAACGCTCTTCATCGGCTCGCGATTCGGCCCCGGCCCGATCAACGTGAACGAGGGCGCGGCGTACGTGTACGACGTCGATCCGGTCACCGGTCTCGCCGTGCAGCTCAAGCGCATCAATGCGCTCCGGCCCAGCGGCTCGACGACTGCCAACGATGGGGTCGCCAACGCCTGGTTCGGCATTGCCGTCGGCGCAGACGGCAATGCGCTGGCGATCGGCAGCCCCTACGGCACCGGGGCATTCCCGGGGTCCGGCGCGGTCTACGCGCACACGGTGCAGTTCCGTGATTGCAACGCCAATGGCATCGACGACACGGTCGACCTCGCCAATGGCACATCGGCCGACTGCAACGCCAACCAGATCCCCGACACCTGCGACGTGGCAAGCGGTCTCTCCGCCGACATCAACGGCGACCAGATTCCCGACTCGTGCCAGACGTTCAACGTGCCCTCCCAGTACCCCACGATCCAGGCCGCACTTGCGGCCGTTGGAAGCAACTTCCGAGTGATCCAGGTCGCTCCCGGCACCTACACCGGCCCGGTCGAGATTGGCGACCGAAGGGTCGTGCTGCGTGGTGCAGGTGCCGAGTCCACGATCATCGCGGGCAACGGCAACGAGGCCAAGTCCGTGGTCAGCGTCTTCAACAACCCTCACGCCTTCGTCGCCATCGAGGGCTTCACCATCCGTGACGGCGAGACGGGACAGCTGCTCCCCGGCTCGTCGGGCCTGAACGTTGGTGGCGGCTACTTCTCGTACAACTCGCAAGCGACGCTGCGCAACTGCAGGGTGGAGTACTGCCAGGCCTCGGTCGGGGCGGGTGCCTACATCTACCAGCTTCTTCCGCAGTTCTTCGACACCTCATTCCAGGGCTGCAAGATCGTGGGCTGCACGTTCCGCTTCAACGCGGCTGGTGAGGGTGGCGGCGGCATCTCGCTCTTCCGGGCACGCGGCTACATCAAGGACACGCTCGTGTTCGACAACTCCGCCGGTCTCGGAACCGCTGGTGGCATCGGCTCCTCCGGCAGCATCGTGACCATCGAGGAGTGCCAGATCCGCGAGTGCAACTCCTTCGCGAACGGCGGCGGAGCGCTGGCAAGCTACGAGTCCTCGGGCAAGACCCTCGGCCAGCTCACCTTGGTGAACTGCGACCTGGTCGGCAACTTCGCCGACGAGTTCCCCGGCGGCGTGTACTCGGAAGGCTCAGCCGGCTCGCTCCGCCTGCTCAACACCGGCCTCTGCAACAACATCGGCCGCAACATCCGTGGACCCTACACCGTGCTGGGCGGGGTCCAACTCTGCGACTGCGTGGCTGACTTCAACTTCAGTGGCGAGGTCAATGGAGCCGACCTGGGCATCCTGCTCGGCTACTGGGGGCCATCCTGCGACAGCGCAGGCAACTGCGACGTCGATCTCAACTTTGACGGCCAGGTGAACGGAGCGGACCTCGGTGCGTTCCTCGCCCGCTGGGGCGACTGCCCTGATCCGCTCTGATCGGCGCCGCCGCTTTCGACCCCCCCGCGGGTGATGCCATTCGGCATCACCCGCTTTCGTTTCCACAACGCACACAGCAAGGCTGCGCGCTTGCCAATACCTGGCGCGCGCCACTCGGCTCAGACCGCGAAGTACTTCGCCTGCGGGTGATGCACGACGATCGCGCTCGTCGACTGCTCAGGATCGATCTGCCAGTTCTCGGTGAGCACGCAGCCGATGCGCTGGGGTTCGAGCAGGCGGAAGAGCTTCTCCTGGTCGCTCATGTCCGGGCACGCCGGGTAGCCGAAGCTGTAGCGGCTGCCGCGGTAGTGCTGCGTGAAGAGCCGGCGAACCTCGGGATCGTCATCGTGCCCGATGCCGAGCTCGGCACGGATGCGCTTGTGCCAGAGCTCGGCAAGCGCCTCGGCGCACTCGACGCCGAAGCCGTGCAGGAAGAGGTAGTCGGTGTACTGGTTGCGCTCGAAGAGCTGCTTCGCGCGGTGGCTCGCCTCGCTGCCCATTGTCACGCAGTGCAGGGCCAGCACATCGCGCGTTCCGCCCGACACCGGACGGAAGAAGTCGCTGATGCACAGGCGCTCGCGCCCTTCCTGTCGCGGGAAGCGGAAGCGCTCGATCTCGCGATCCTGGTCGACCGCATCGAACACCACGAGCTCGTCGCCGTCGGCGTTGCACGGGTAGTAACCCCACACGACCGCAGGTCGCAGGATCTTCTCGTCGCGGCACTCGGCCTTCAGGCGATCGAGCACCGGGTAGGCGTGCTCCTCAAGGAAGGCCTCATAGCGAGCGTCGTCCATGTCGCCCTTCTTGAAGCCCCACTGGCCACGGAAGAGCGCGACGAGATTCAGGTACGGATAGATCTGCTCGAGCGGAAGCCCTTCGACGAGTCGGTGGCCCCAGAACGGCGGCGCGGGGACGTCGACATCCTGGCGTACGTGGCTGCGCTCAGCGAGCTGCTGCCCACTGGCAGCCTGCTGACGGATCGTGCGGCTCGCGACGACGCGATCGGCGGCCTCGCGCTTGGCCAGGCGCTCCTCGACCTGGCGGTCGAGCACCTCGAGCGTGCGGGTGGCGAGCGCGTCGCACACCTGCAGGCCCTCGAACGCATCGCGGCCGTAGTACAGCGATCCCTTGTAGATCGAGCGAAGATGCCCCTCGGCGTAATGACGCGTGAGCGCGGCACCGCCGAGCATGACCGGCACCGTGATCCCCTGCCGGTTCATCTCGTGGAGGTTCTCCTCCATGACCGCCACGCTCTTCACGAGCAGGCCGCTCATGCCGATGGCATCGGCGCCGGTCGCGCGCCACGCCTCCACGATCTGCGTCAGCGACTGCTTGATGCCGATGTTGTGGACCGTGAAGCCGTTGTTGGTCAGGATGATGTCGACGAGGTTCTTGCCGATGTCGTGCACATCGCCCGCGACGGTCGCCAGCACGATGCTCGCCTTGGACGGACCGCCCGTGCCGTGACGCTCCATGTGCGGCTGCAGGTGCGCGACCGCCTTCTTCATGACCGCCGCGCTCTGGAGCACGAACGGCAGCTGCATGCGGCCGGCGCCGAAGAGCTCGCCTACCACCTTCATCCCTGCGAGCAGGTCGTTGTTGATGATGTCCAGCGGCGCGTACTGCTGCAGCGCCTCGTCGAGCGATCCCGCCAGGTCCTTGTCCTCGCCATCGATGATGTGCCGCTGCAGGCGCTCCTTGACCGGCAGGTCGGCGAGGCTCTCCTTGGAAACCACCGCCTCCTCGCCCTCGGGAAAGAGCCCGATGAAGTGGAGCAAGGGATCGAAGTCCGCGGGCTTGCCCTCGGGGCGCGATTCGCCGCGGCGGTCATAGACCAGCCAATGCGCTGCTTCCCAACGCTCGGGCGCGATGCGGTCCTGGGGGAGGATCTTGCTCGCGTGCACAATCGCGGCGCTCAGGCCGCGCAGGCGGGCTTCGTGCAGAAAGACGCTGTTGAGCACGGCCCGCGCGGCGGGCTTGAGGCCGAAGGAAATGTTCGACAGGCCGAGAATCGTCCCGCACCGCGGGAATCGCTTGGCGATGAGCTCGATCCCGTCGAGCGTCTCAAGACCGAGCCGACGGTCGTCGTCGTTGCCGGTGGCGATCGTGAACGTGAGTGGATCGAAGAAGAGGTCCTCTTCGGGCAGTTCCCATCGGCCGGTGTAGAGCCCGTGGATCCGCTCGGCAATTTCGAGCTTTCGCGCGGCGGTCTTCGCCATGCCCGCCTGCGGATCCTCGTCGATCGTCAGGGCCACGCACGCCGCGCCGTAGCGGCGCAGCATCGGGCAGACGCGCGCCATGCGCTCCTCGCCGTCCTCGAGGTTGATCGAGTTCACGATGCAGCGACCGCCGGCGCGCTGCAGGCCCGCCTCGAGCACGTTGGCATCGGTCGAGTCGAGCATGAGCGGCGCGTTCACCTGGCGCACATAGCGGCTCACGACCTCACCCATGTCGCGAACGCCGTCGCGGCCGACGAAGTCCACGCACAGGTCGAGCACCTGGCCGCCGTCGCGCACTTCCTCGCGGGCCATGCTCACGAGGCCGTCCCAGTGCTCCTCGTCGAGCAGGCGCTTGAACTTGCGGCTGCCGTTGGCGTTCGTGCGCTCGGCCACGATGAGGAACGAGTTCTCCTGCTCGAACTCGGTGTAGCCGTAGAGGCTGCTGCAGCCGGGCGCCTGGGGTTCCTTGGGCGTGCGCACCGGCTCGCGGTCCTTGAGTGCCGCCGCGAGCGCGCCGATGTGCTCGGTGGTCGTGCCGCAGCAACCGCCCAGCGCATCGACGCGGTGCTCCTCCATGAAGCGGCGCATGGCCTCGACGAAACCCGCCGGCTGCAGCGGATAGACCGTCTTGCCGTCCTGCAGGATCGGCAGCCCAGCGTTGGGGACCACGCTCACGCGACGGTCCCAATGCTTGGCCAGGTACGCCACGTGCGGCGTCATCTCGACCGGGCCGGTCGCGCAGTTCAGGCCAAGGCTCTCGACCGGGAACGGGCGCAGCGCGTTGACGACCGCGGCGATCTCGGTGCCCAGCAGCATGGTGCCGGTCGTCTCCATCGTCACGCTCACGAAGATCGGGCAGTCCTTGACGCTGCGGCGCGCCGAGTCGAGCGCATCAAGGCACGCGTTGATCGCACACTTCACCTGCAGCAGGTCCTGGCAGGTCTCGATCATGAAGCAGTCGACGCCGCCGTCGAGCAGCCCGCGCGCCTGCTCGCGGTAGCTCGCGAGCATCAGGTCCCACGTCGTCTGGCCGAGCGAGATGAGCTTCGTGCCCGGCCCGATCGATCCCGCGACGAAACGCGGGCGCCCCGGCGAAGCATGGCGATCGCACGCCGCACGTGCGATGCGCGCCGCCTGCTCGTTCAGGGAGTGCACCCAGCCGACCATTTCCTCGTCGAACTCCGCGGCGACCAGGCGGTTGGAGCCAAAGGTGTCGGTCTCGACGATGTCGGCTCCGGCGGCGAGCATCGACTCGTGGATGCGCTGGATCAGGTCCGGGCGGCTGCGCACCAGGATGTCCGTGCAGTTGTCGCGGCCGAGCCAGTCCTGCGGGCGGCAGTCCTCGCAGGAATGGATCGAGGTCCCCATCGCACCGTCGAAGAGCACCGTGCGACGGTCCATGACACCCAGGAGGCTGCTGGTCATGCCGCGAAGGTAGTCCGGCCGGGGCGTTCTTTCAACCGTTCACCCGGATGGACGGATGAATCCGGTTGCGGCGGCAACCCCTTCAGCCCTGCCCGTCCGCGGCATCGCCCTACACTTCGCGCCCCCATGACGCTCCGGTCCATCACTGCGATCGTGCTGACCCTGCTGACGGTTGCGTGCAGTGACGGCGCCGCACCGGCACCGGCCGACCCTCCATCCGTGTTCCTTCAGAATCGGCTCGAAGGCATCCCGGAGCCAGCTCGCCCGATCCTGGCCAAGTCGCTCACGTGGATCGGTGGGCCGGATGCCTTCGGTCGCGTCGGCAGCGTGACCGCGACCATGCGCGCCAGCCGCGGCTCGGGCAGCGTGCTCCACGACTGCACCGTCGGCGCCGACGGGTCCGTGGTCATGGTGCGCCACGGCGAGCCCGACCGCTTCACCGAGACCATGGGCACGAACGGCGGCGTCGGATGGATGATCCGCACCGGTCGTCCGGAACCAATCCTCGTCGATGCCGATGAAGTGCGACGGCGAGCAACGATCGTGCAGTCCTTGAATGCGCTCGGGCCCGTGCTCGGGACGAGCTGGCTCCATGCTGAGGTGCTGCCGACACAGACCATCGGCTCGGTCGAGTGTGACGCCGTTCGCCTGCATGGCGCCGAAGGACTGCTGTGCGACTTCACCTGCGAACGAGCGACCGGCCGGCCCATGACGCTCTCCTTCTCGGTGCCGGGCGAGTCTGGACCGCGCGTGACCGAGAGCCGTTGGCTGCAGTGGCAGTCCGCGGACGGACGTCGATGGCCCACGATCATCGACACGCGGTCGGACCAGGGCGCGATCGGACTGTTGGTGCTGAAGGCGACGTTCTCGCCTGCTGCTCCCACCGAGACCGCGCTGCCGCCTGAGGTCGTCGCGCTGGTCACCGCCGGCGAACCCATCTCGCGCATGGATCCCCCTCCGCCTTCGCCCGTTCCGACCATGCCCACCGTTCCAGCGGATGAACGCCCCGCGGACCGTCCGTGAGTGTTCCGCCGACCGTTGTCTTTCTGTAAACGATCGACAACGTTGACGGCCCCCGCCACGCGCCTCTAGGCTGCACCCATGAACGCTTCCGTCGTGATCCAGGGGGTTCGCAAGCGCTTCGGCTCGACCGAGGCGGTGCGCGGCATCGATCTCTCCGTTCCCGCTGGCTGCCTCTGCGGGGTGCTCGGCCCCAACGGCGCCGGCAAGAGCACGACCATCCGAATGCTCATGTCGATCATCTACCCCGACCAGGGTTCGATCCGCGTGCTCGGATCGGATGCGATCGCCATGAAGGATCGAATCGGCTACCTGCCCGAGGAGCGCGGGCTCTACAAGAAGATGCGCGTGCTCGAGTACCTCGCCTACATCGGTGCACTCAAGGGACTTAGCGGCTCCGAGGGCCGCAGGCGCGCGCTCGCCTGGCTCGAGCGCATCGAGCTCCCGGGCGTGGAGCGCAAGCGATGCGAGGAACTCTCCAAGGGCATGCAGCAGAAGGTTCAGTTCATCGCGTCGGTGATGCACGACCCCGAACTCATCATCCTCGATGAACCCTTCAGCGGGCTCGATCCCGTCAACTCGCGCGTGCTCGCGCGCATCGTGACCGAACTGCACGCCGGCGGCTGCACGATCCTGTTCAGCACGCACCAGATGCACCACGCCGAGAGCCTGTGCGACCGCGTGGTGCTGATCAACCGCGGCGAGAAGCTCCTCGATGACTCGCTCGATGCGGTGCGCGCGGGCCACCGTCCCACCACCGTGGTGGCCCGCACCGACGGCCCGTTCGAGCAGGCAGCGGCTGCGGCAGCGCGAGTTCCGGGCGTGGCGTCCGTGGAGCGCGCCGAGGATGGCAGCGTGCTCGCCCACGCCGCCGACCGCACCGACGCCATCGACCTGCTCGCCCCGCTGGCTGCCACGCGGCTCTTCAGCGGCGTGAGCCTCAAGCGCCCGACGCTGGACGACATCTTCGTCGAGCTCGTCACTGCCCACGGCGGCCACGCCCGCCAGCCGGAGCCCAACCATGCCTGATGCCCCCCGCCATGCCGGCGCACCGCGCCGCGTGCTCTCGATCGCCTGGCGCGAGTTCCGCACCACGGTCCTCACCAAGGGCTTCCTCTTTTCGGCGCTCGTGTTCCCGCTGCTCATGGTGGGCGTCTCGATGCTGCTGCCGATCCTGATGGCCACGAGCATCCAACCCATGACGGGCGCGATCCTCGTCGAAGCCCCCGCGGCGGCGACCGACGCGATGCGCGCCGAACTCGAACGCGCTGCCAAGGATCCCGCGACGGCCCTGCGCGAGCGCGTCGAGCGTGGCGAGGAACCAGAACTCGACGATGCCACCACGGCGCTCACGCCCATCGAGTCACCGATCGAGCCGATCGCAGCCGACCAGGTTGAGGCGGCGAAGGAGCGCGTGCGCAGCGGCGATGCACTGGCCCTCGTCATCATCCCGCCTGCATCGCTCGATGCGCAGTCCAAGGACCCGACCTACGAACTCTTCGTCGCCACGAAGACGAGCCCCAAGCACACGTCGATCGTCAGCCGCTCCGCGCGCGAGGCGATCGTGAGACTGCGCGTGCAGGCCTCGGGCGCCGACTACCAGCGCACGATGGACCTCCTGAAGCGCCCCGAGCCGAACATCCTTCGGCTGACCGCTGATGGCACCGAGGCGAAGGAGCGGCTCGAAGGCCGCATGCTCGTGCCGGGGGCCTTCATGCTCCTGATGTGGATCACGACATTCACCGGCGCGAACTACCTCCTCACGAACACGATCGAAGAAAAGGGCAGCAAGGTCATCGAGGTCCTGCTCGCCGCAGTCAGCCCCATGGAGCTGCTGGCCGGCAAGATCCTGGGCCAACTCGGTTCAACCGCGGTCATGCTCGGCATGTACGGGCTTGCTGGGCTCGCGGGGCTCTCGGCGCTGGCCATGATGGACCTGGTCCCCGTCTCGAGCCTCGTGCTCATGGTCGCGTTTGCCCTCACTGCCTACCTGATGATCGCGAGCATGCTCACCGCGGTCGGCAGCGCGGTCACCAACCTGCAGGAAGCGCAAGCGCTCGTAGGCCCAGTGATGCTGGTGCTCATCGTGCCACTCATGCTCTGGCTGCCCATCAGCGAGAATCCCAACGGTGCGTTCGCGGTCGTCTGTTCGTTCCTGCCACCGATCAGCCCGTTCATCATGGTGCTGCGGGCCACGGGCACCAGCGAGCCGGTCCCGGGCTGGCAGGTCGCGCTCTCGCTCGCCGTCAGCGCGGCATCGAGCGTCGCGTTCCTCTGGCTTGCTTCGCGCATCTTTCGCGTCGGCATCCTCATGCAGGGCAAGCCGCCGACCCCCCGCGAACTGCTGCGCTGGGCGCGATACCGCTGATCGGTGGATTCGGGACGACGCAGCGTCCCCGACTGACACGAGCCCGCGCAGGACATCACGACGCTCACCTCGCGTTGCCGCCGCACTTCCCTAGACTCACGCCCATGAATCACCAGTCCCTGTGGGCTCCATGGCGCATGGCCTACCTGCGTGGCCTCGATGAACGCGCGGGTGCCGAGCGCCTGGCCGGCGAGGAAACGCCGCGGAACTTCCTCGCGGACTACTGGCAGCATCCCTCACGCGACCGCGAGCACCACGTCATCCACCGCAGCGAGCACGGCATGATCCTGCTCAACCGCTACCCCTACTCGAACGGCCACCTGCTGGTCGCGCTCGGAGAGCCCCGGCCCACGCTGCTCGACTACGCGCCCGAGCAACGTGCCGAGCTCTGGAAGCTCGTCGACCTCGCTGCGCTGCTCGTGCGCCGTACGCTCAACCCGCAAGGGCTGAACATCGGCGTGAACGAGGGCCGCGCCGCCGGCGCAGGCCTGCCCGAGCACCTGCACGTGCACCTGGTTCCGCGTTGGTCGGGCGACGTCAACTTCATGGCCGCGATCGGCGGCCTGCGCATGATTCCCGACAGCCTCGATGCGGTGCATGAGGCGTACGCGCGCACACTGGCCTCGCTCGCCTGATCACGCGGGGGCGCGCTCTACCTCGCGCTCATCCAGCTCGCGTCCATGCGCTCGTCCTCCCGCGACCTCGGGTCCCGGCCGCGCGGACGCGCGATGCACGTTCTGCAATCTTGACCCCCGAATGTGACTTCGGAGTGATGTGAACGAGGAGTTTTTTGCGCGATGGCGCTTAGGGGGCGACTCCGCGCTCGCCCTCCCGCGACCTCGGGTCCCGGCCGCGCGGACGCGCGCGCTGCACCCGGCTCCGCGCGCGCTCCTCCTACGTCGCTCGG
>JASGCG010000371.1 GCA_030054235.1 Bacteroidia bacterium | reverse complement strand
CGATGGCCTCCGAGAGAACGGAAACCGCTGGGCCTGGGATCGCCAGTTCAATGCGGCCTACTTCATCGACGACGGCGTGGTGAAGGACCGTTACGACAAGGCCTACCTGACGCCGTTCGGTGAACGCATGCCGTACATCAGCGCCTGGGACTGGCTCGAGGACCAGCTGCTGGCGCTGGGTGCCGCCGGCATGAGCTTCGACATGCACGCCGGCGAACGGCCGCGCAACATGGCGTGGCCGGGCACCGACCTTCGCATCGCGACGCCGATCTGCTTCGAGGACACGGTCTCGCACGTCGTCCGGCGCATGGTGCGCGATCCTGCGCCGGCGGCATGCATCGTCAACCTCTCCAACGATGGCTGGTTCGGAACCAGCGATGCCGGACGACGACACCACGAACTCATGGCGCGCTGGCGCTGCATCGAGTGCCGGCTGCCCATGGTGCGGGTGGCGAACACGGGTGAGTCATCATGGATCGACTCGTGTGGCCGCGTGGTCGAGCGATTGGCTCCGCAGGGTGCCGGCGCGCTCATCGCGATCCCCGCGCTCGACGGTCGTGACACGCTCGTCATGACGGTGGGGGATATCCTTCCGGCCATGAGCCTTGTCCTTCTGTGCGTGCTTGCCGTTCCCGTGCAACGTCGCTGGCTTGGACTGGCTGCTGCCATCGTGCTCATCGCGCTCGCGGGATGCAGCGGCGGCGCCGAGGAATCGAGCGCCGTTTCCGGCGCATGGAGCACGCGATCGCTCAGCGTCACCCCCGATCCGACCATGCCCAGCACCGTGCAGGCGGCTCAGCCTGCGTTCACGGCTCCTGAAGGCACCAGCGTCCGTGATGCCGCACTCGTGATCCTCACCTCGGCGTGCACCGCCGAGTATCCGCAGTTCCGGGCCAACGCCGTCGAGGCGCTCGTCCTTGATCAGGCCACCTTGACCAAGCAGGTGGGTGCGCTGCTGGCCGATCCCAATCCCGCGGTGCGCTTCTCCGCCTGCATGGCTGTCGGTCGGGCGCGACTGGCGCTCTTCGCTCCCGCGGTGAAGCCGCTCCTGCAGGACCAGAATCTCGCAGTTCGGGCAGGCGCCATCTTTGCGCTGCAGCGGCTCGGCCAGCATCCCGACCAGTCCCCGCTCGCCGGCATGTCGGGCGCCAAGGACCTGACGATCCGCGGCATTGCGATCTTCGTGCTTGGAGAACTCGGCAACACCAGCGCGGTGCCCGTGCTTCGTGATGCGCTGCAGCGTCCGACCGACAACACCAACCCCATGCGCGCGCGGATCGTCGATCTGCAGACGGCCGAGGCGCTCGCGAAGCTCGGTGACCGTTCGCAGCTCGATCCTGTCCGTGCTGCGCTGCTGGCACCGGGCGAGCAAGCCGAGCTCATGTGCTTGGGCGCCCAGATCCTGGGCAACGTGAAGGACCAATCGTCGGAAGCAATGTTGCTGGGCATCGTCGCTGCGCGCGGTCGCACCGAGCGGCCGGCGGAAGTTCGCCTGCTGGCAGGGGAAGCCGCCATCAAGATGGGATCGGCTCGAACGCCTGAGATCCTCGCCATGGCCCGCATGCTCCTCACCAGCCGCATGCCGATGGTCCGTGCGCAGGCGGCCACCACGCTTGGCACGGGCGGGCTGCCGTCCGACGTTGCATCGATCGCGCCGTTGTTGCGCGATCCCAACGCGCTTGTGCAGCTCTCGGCGGCGCAGGCGATCTTGCGCTGCACCACCCAAGATTCGACTTCTGGGACCGTCGCAACCGATTGACACGAAGCGGCGCCGTGGCGTACCCTAGCGGGATTCCACGGCAGCCCGGCTGCCCAGTTCGCCCCACGCACCCACAGAGACGCCCCCGTGCACATCCTTTCCAAAGTGTTCGTCGTCCTTGTCGCGCTGCTCTCGGTGGCCCTCGTGCCGCTGGTCGTGACCCAGAGCGCCAACCAGGCCACGTACAAGGCTCAGGCCGAGTCGGCGAAGTCGGAACTGGCCTCGGTGAATGCCTCACTGCAGACCGCGCAGGCCGCGGCGGCCCGTCTCGAGACCGACCTCCAGGTCCGCATCAAGGAACTCGAGGGCGAGCGCTCAGCGATGCAGTCCGAACTCGCCGACAAGGTCGCCCGCGTCCGCACGCTTGAGACCGAAGTCGCCAACGCCCAGGTCGCGCAGGCCAAGTTCCAGGCTGGCCTCGACCTCCTGTCGTCGAGCGACAAGGAGAAGGTCGAACTGGTCAAGAAGCTCACTGACCAGCTCACCGACGCCCGCACCAAGGAAGTTCAGGCCCGCAGCGAACTCGTGGCCGCGGAAGGCGAGCTCGCCTCGCTGACCAGCAAGTACGAGAACGCCGTCCAGGCCCGTCGCGACCTC
>JASGCG010000370.1 GCA_030054235.1 Bacteroidia bacterium | reverse complement strand
CGCGCGCGATCGGCGCCTGCCTGCAGAGTCGATCCGCGATGCCATGCTCGCCTGCGCCGGTGCCATCATCGAGCCCCCGGTGGGCAGCGCGGCGGGGAGCTTCGAGGGCGGCTTCGGGCAACGCGGCGACCAGCTCGCGCAGGTCCTGCTGCGTGACAACGACGCCCGCAGCATCTACCTGCCGGTCGTGCGAGACTTCCAGAATGAGGCGCTCGACGCCTTCGACTTCGCCGACCCATCGTTCGTCACCGGCGACCGCGACGAAACGACGGTCGCCACGCAGGCGCTCTACCTGATGAACGACGAGCGCGTGATCGAACTGGCCATGCGCATGGCGCGTCGGCTCATGCGCATGGATGCCACGGACAAGCAGCGGATCACCTTCGCGTTCCAGCTGGCCTTCGGCCGCGAGCCTTCGGCCGCCGAGGAACGTGCGGTCATCGCCTTCCTGCGCGAGTTCCATGCCGGTGATCCGGGTGCGCCGGGTGGTGCCGCGAGCGTTCGCGACCGCATCCGCCAGCGGGTGCAGTCGCAGACCGTTGGCGGCCTGCCCCCTGACATGCTCAACGCTTCTGCCGACGAGCGCGCGTGGGCAGCGTTCTGCCAGGCGCTCTTCCAGACCGCCGAGTTCCGCTACCTCGATTGATCCGACCGAACCACCTGCTCGAGTGCTCGAATCGACCCCAATGCACACAGCGTCACCAGCCACCAACGACACACGCATCCGATGGCCCAAGGAGTTCCGATGGACTGCAACCAACCCAGCGACTGGATCCCGCCCACGAGCATTGGCTTCAGCAGGCGCAACATGCTCGGCACGCTCTCCTGCGGCTTTGGGCTCATGGCGTTCGCGGGCCTGGCCGGCGCAAGCGCACTGCGACTCGACGACGAGGGTGCCGCACGGCGCATCGCGTCGGGCACGCACCACATGCCGCGGGCCAAGCGCGTGATCTTCCTCTCGATGGCCGGCGGACCGAGCCACGTCGATACCTTCGATTACAAGCCGGAACTCTCGGCAGCCGATGGCACGAGCCTGGGGCAGGGGATCCGACGCGGTGCCAAGCTCCTCAAGAGCCCATGGGAGTTCAAGGCGCATGGCAAGAGCGGGCTCTACATCTCGTCCCTCTTTCCGGCGGTCGCCCAGCACGCCGATGAACTCTGCCTGCTGCGGAGCATGAAGACCGATGTGCCCGCGCACCCGCAGGCGCAGCTCAAGATGCACACGGGCTCGTTCCAGTTCGTGCGCCCGAGCATGGGATCGTGGCTGCTCTACGGGCTTGGCAGCGGCAACGACAACCTGCCTGGCTTCATCACGATCAATCCGCAGGGTGGCGCGCAGACCTACGGCTGCGGCTTCCTGCCGGCGCCCACGCAGGGCACGCCCATCCGCATGCAGGGCGGCGGCCGCGCGACGATGTCGGGCGCGGGTGCAGGGCAGGGTGCGCTGCCCAACATCAGCAATCCGCTGCTCACGCGCGAAGCCCAGCGCGAGCAGCTCGATCTCGTGCAGAAGCTCAACAAGGAACGCCTCAAGCGCGATCCGCGCAGCGACCAGATCGAGGGCGTGATCGAGAGCTACGAGCTTGCGTTCCGCATGCAGATGGAAGTTCCTGATGTGCTCGATGTCTCCGATGAGGATCCAAAGACTCTTGCGCTCTACGGCATCGGCGAGCAGGAGACGGATGGATTCGGCAAGCAGTGCCTGATGGCGCGCCGCCTCTCCGAGGCCGGCGTGCGCTTCGTCGAGGTCACCGCCGGCGGATGGGACACCCACCGCAACATGAAGGCCGACCTCGAGAAGAAGTGCGGCGAGATCGATCGTCCGATCGCCGGCCTGCTGTCGGACCTCAAGCGCCGCGGCATGCTCAAGGACACGCTCGTGATCTGGGGCGGCGAGTTCGGCCGCACGCCGTATGCGCAGGGCGATGACGGCCGTGACCACAACAACAAGGGCTTCGCGATGTGGATGGCCGGCGGCGGCGTCAAGGGGGGTTTCTCGTACGGGTCGACCGATCCCACCGGTGCCGAGGCCGTCGAGAACCCCATGGACATCCACGACTGGCACGCCACGATCCTCTGGCTCATGGGCTTCGACCACGAACGGCTCACCTACAACCACGCCGGCCGCGACTTCCGCCTCACCGACGTGAAGGGCAACGTGCACACCGGCATCATGGCCTGAGCGCGGGGGGGTTGGTCTAGGGTCGTCGCTGCGTTGGGCGCCGGCGGTTCGTTGTGCTGCGTGCTCGCCGTTGCGTTGTGGCCGTCGCTCCGTTGGGGCCCGGCGGTTCGATGCGCTGCGTGTTTCGTTGGGACGGAGCGGCCGTCGCTCCGTTGGGGCGCCGGCATGCCTCGTTCGCTCAGACAGTCCTCG
>JASGCG010000029.1 GCA_030054235.1 Bacteroidia bacterium | reverse complement strand
GCTCGACGCGCGTCTGCGACACGGGCTCGGTGAGCACGACCTGCTTGCCGCGAACCTCGTCGATGTTCACGCCCGGGGCCATGCTCACTTCCAGCGGCACCATGCGCGGCGGCAGGAATCCATCGACCACGAAGACCGCGACGCAGGCGATGATGATCCACGCCGTCACGCTGAGCGACGCCAACCCACCCGCGCCCCCCTGTTGCGGCTCGCGCCAGCGCCGCGACTCAACGCCCATGTGCGCTGCTCCCCGAAGCCCGCCAGAGGTGGAAGGCCGCAATCGTCTTGCCATCCTTGATCTGCCCGGTCGCGATGCGACGCTGCACCTCGTCGGGATGCACGAGCTCGACCTCGATCTGCTCGTCGGCCTCGAGCGCCTGCTCGCACGGCGTGAGCGCGGTGGCCTCGTAGAGGTGCATGAGCTCGTCGCAGAATCCCGGCGACGTCAGGTAGGCGCCCAGGCGGCGCACCGACCCGGCGCGATAGCCGCACTCCTCCTCGAGTTCACGGCCTGCTGCCGGTTCCGGATCCTCGCCGGGTTCGAGCTTGCCCGCGCAGAACTCCTCGAGCCACTCGCCGACGGCGATGCGGTAGTTGCGGATCATGACGAGGCGACCGTCGTCGAGGACGGGCACCACCGTGACCGCGCCGGGATGACGGACCACGTGGCGATCGAGCATGCGGCCATCGCGAGCCTGGACCTGCAGGCACTCGATGCGCAGGAAGCCTGCTTGGTGGACGATTCGACCGGTCACGCGCGCTCCTTCCGAGGGGTCGGGCATGATAGGGTTCCGCCGTGGAATCGTCGTCGTCCAACGAACCGCTGATCCGTGTCGCGCGCCTGCGCAAGCGCTTCGGCCGCCTGCAGGTGCTCAAGGGCGTGGATGTCTCGTTCGCCGCGGGCCAGACGACCGTGGTGCTCGGGCCCAGCGGCTGCGGCAAGAGCGTGCTGCTCAAGCACATCGTGGGGCTGCTGCGGCCCGATGCTGGCGAAGTCTGGTTCGACGGCCACCGCGTGGATCGCATGCGCGAGGCGGACCTGGGCATCGTGCGCCGGCAGATCGGGTTCCTCTTCCAGATGAGCGCGCTCTTCGATTCGTTGAGCGTGGCCGACAACCTCGCGTTCCCGCTGCGTGAGCACGGGGTGACCGACGAGGCGGTGGTCCAGGCCCGCATCACGCGGGTCGCCACGATGGTGGGGCTTGCATCGAGCCTTCAGCAGATGCCGGCGGAACTCTCCGGCGGCCAGCGCAAGCGCATCGCGCTCGCGCGGGCGATCGTGCTCGATCCGAAGGTGGTGCTCTACGACGAGCCGACGACGGGCCTGGATCCGATCCGCTCGGACATCATCAATGAGCTCATCCTGAAGCTCAAGCGCGAGCTGCGCATCACCGGCATCGTGGTGACGCACGACCTGCAGTCGGCCTTCAAGGTGGGTGATCGCTTCATCCTCATGCACGAAGGCACCGTCAGGTTCGAGGGCTCGGCGGCGGAGCTGCGCGCGTGCCAGGACCCGGTGGTGCATCGCTTCCTCCAGGGCGAGGCGTCGCCGGAGGAACTCGCCGAGATCCGCGGCAACGGTGCCTCTACACTGGGCGCCCCATGAAGGACTCGACGCGCAACTTCGTCACGGGCCTGGTGAGCATCGGCGCGCTTGGCGTGCTGGTCGCCCTGCTCCTGATGTTCGGCGAACTGCGCTGGCTGATCCAGCCGTCGTACCGGGTCACGGTCGCCGCCAACATCGGAGCTGGGCTGCGCACGGGTTCGCAGGTCATGCTCAATGGCGTGCCGATCGGCGAGGTGGTGTCGGTGAAGGTCCGTCCTTCCGAGGATCCGCCCGTGCGCGTCGAGGCCGACATCAACGCCGAGATCGACCTGCCGCAGGCCTGCGAGGTCTCCAGCGAGAGCGGCCTGATCGGCGGCGGATCGCGCCTGAACTTCCGCCTGCCCGAGGATCCGGCTGCGCGCACGGCGATGGCCCCGCGCGATGGAACGTGGATCGCCACGGCCACCTTCATGACCTTCGAGGATCGCATCGCCTCGATCGTGAGCGAGGACTTCACGGAGCTTGCGCGCAACCTCAACGAACTCGTGGCACCGCTGAAGGGCAGCCCCGACGATCCGGCCAACGAGGGCTCGATCCGCACAAGCGTGACGCGGCTGAACCGCATGCTCGCGTCGGCCGAGGCGGCGTTCGACGGCGCCAACACCTGGCTCAACGACGAGCAGCTGCGCACCGATGCGAAGAGCGCCGTCTGGAAGGCGAGCCAGCTCATCGACCAGGCCAGCGCCGCGATGGAGGCTGTCGCCGGCGCCGCCAAGGGCGTGGAAGGCCAGGCCACCACGCTTGCCGCCGATCTGCGCCCCGTCATCGAGCGCATGCGCCAGACCCTGGAGAACGTGCAGGCGATCAGCGAGAAGGTCAACGCGGGCGAAGGCACCGTGGGCCAGCTCGTGAACAACCCCGATCTCTACCGCTCGCTCGAGGATGCCGGCCGCCGGCTCGCGGCGACGTTGGCTGAGGTGGAGCTCCTCGTCAAGAAGGTCAAGGACGAAGGTCTGCGGCTGGAATGGTGAGCCGGGTCGCCTGAACGATTCGGCGCGCGGCCGTTCGATTCACCCTCAAACGACAACGCGGAGCCGTACAGCACGGCTCCGCGTTCCCTTGTCTCCGTCCGGAGGCGGTTCAGCCCGCTCCGCCAAGCACGACTACTTCGACGCGACGGCTGCGCGCCTTGGTGTCGGCCGGCTTGTCCGGTCCCCACGAGCTGAGCTTGATGGCATCCTTCGGCAGCCCCTTGGCGATCAGGTACTCGCGCACCGCGTAGGCGCGCTCGAAGCCGAGGTGATAGTTGGTGGCGAAGCGATCCTTCGTGGCCTTGATCGGATCGGTGTCGGTGAAGCCCACGACGTCGAGCGAACGGCCCGCGTGCGACTCCTTGATGATCGTCACGATGCGGTCGAGGCTGCGCTTGCTGGCGACCTTGAGCGTGCTCTTGCCGCTGTCGAAGAGCACATCGCCCTCGATCACGACGTGGATGTCGTCGCCGATCTTCTCGGCGCTCACGCCTTCGATGCCGTTGAACTCCTCCGCGGCACCCTCGCTCACCGGCGCCGCGGCGACGGGCGTGCGCGCGAGTTCGGCCGCGGCCTGCTCGGCGGTGCGTGCGCGCTGCTCGGCAGCGCGACGGGCTTCTTCGCTCTCTTCGAGTGCACGGCTGCGATCGTCGAGCTGCGCCTTCAGCGCATCGATCTCGGTGGTGCTGGCCTGCTTCTGCTGCCCTTCGCAGCCGACCATGGTCAGCAGCGACACGGCGATTCCGGTCATCATGAACTTCGTCATCCTTGACTCCTCTGGTGTGGACGGCACCACGCGGCGCCGGGGCATCCTGCCCGCGCGCATGGTAATCGCCTTGGATAACAGGTCAAGGACCTTCGACGATGCCTGGGAAGGCCACGCGCCCGAGGTCAACGAACCAAGGGCGGAAGTAGACGAGCAGCAGCACCGCAGCAGCCAGGTACGGCCCGTACGGCAGCTCGCGCCGGGTGCCGCGGCGGGCAGCCAGCACAAGCACGGCCATCGCCGCGAGCGCGACGAAGGGCGCGATGAAGAATCCCGCCAGCGGCACGATCCAACCGAACGCCGCGCCGGCGCAGCCCAGGATGTGGACGTCTCCGTAGCCCATGGCCTCGCGGCCGAAGGCGAGCGTGCCAGCGATGCGGATCGCCCAGATGATGCCGCCACCGACGAGGTACCCCATCATGCTCGCAGCCACGGGCTCGAGCCAGGGTGGCGTGGTGCCGATCGATGCGCCGAGGAACGCACCGATGAACGCGCCGAGCACGGCGGGCGCAAGCACGATGCAGGCGTGACCGAGTTCGCGCACGGCCTCGCGCCGGGCATGCGGGTAGTCAGCGAAGAGTTCCCCCTCGGGCACGAACTGCTCGTAGTCGTGGAAGCCCGGCCGCAGCACGCCGGCGCGCAGCAGCGTGGCCAGCTTGATCACGCCGATCATGCCGCCGATCGCGGCGCCGGCCATCCACAGCGGTGCCGTCGGCAGCGGCGAGACCATCGTGCCCGGATGCGGCACCCAGCCCTGCACCGCCGCGGCCACGAAGGCGACCACGGTCGAGAGCACGGGGATCGCCAGAGGAATGGTGAAGGTCCGAGCATCGATCATCGTGATCGCCACCAGGGAGCCGATGCACCACGCCCACGACACGATCATCGGGAGCGCCCGCCAGAACCCCTGCTGCGCGAACCAGCCGAGCCCGGCTTCACGGGCCCGGTCGGCGGCGGTGCCGCCGAAGCACTGCCACCAGAGTGCCGCGAACAGCACGCCGACGACCAGTTCCACGATGAGGTACTGCGGCGAGATCCGCACGCCGCAGCCGGCGCAGCGGCCTCGCACGATGAACCAGCCCACGACCGGCAGGTTCTGCCACCACGCCAGGCGAAGTCCGCACACGGGGCATCGGCTCGGCGGTGCGACGACGCTCATGCCTTCCGGCCAGCGCACCGCCACGACGTTGATGAAGCTGCCCGCGCACGCCCCCATGCAGAAGGCGAACACCGCACCGAGCGCGGCGAGGCCATGCACGAAGACCCAGTCGGGCATCGACTCCATGGCGAGGCTCAGCGATCCCCTGCCGAGAGACGGCCGATTTCCTCGTCAGCCTCCTTGAGGAGCGCGCGGCAGTGCTTCACGAGCGCAGCACCGCGCCGATAGTCCTCGAGGCTCTCCTTGAGTCCCGACGCACCCGACTCCATGCGCTCGACGAGCTGCTGCAGATGCTCCATGGCCTGCTCGAACGTGAGCGTGGCGAGATCGTCGGCGGCGGGTTCCTTGGCTGGCTTGGCTGGGCTCATGTCGACTCCTTCTCTCGGCTGGTGACGGTACTGCTGATGCGGCCATCGGCCACGACGGTGGACAGTTCGGTGCCCGGCGGCGCGCGGTCGATGGAGCGCACCGGCTGGCCATCCGCACCGAGCGTGATCGAATAGCCGCGCTCGAGGACGCGCGTGGGCGAGAGCGCCGCGAGCTGGCGCGCCACAAGATCCACGCGCGCAGTTGCGCGTTCGGTGCGACGGGCAGTCGCCTGCGCCAGACGGCGCGCGGCATCCTCGACGCGCGCGCGTGCCGCGGCCTGTCGCGCGCCCGGATCCAAGCGCGCCAAGCGAGCCTCGATCGCTGCCAACCTCTTCGCAAGCTCGCTCGCCGAACGCCGCGCAGCCAGCTGGGCACGTGCTGCGAGCCCATCGACCCGCGCACGCGCCGGCACGATCGCCGCAGCCGGCGACTGCATGACAGGGCGGCTGGTAAGGCGTTCAAGCGCCAGCGAGCAGGCATCGAGCGCATCGCGCACCGCACGATCAAGGTCGGCGGCGCGCACGGCGAGTTCCTCGACGAGCGCAGCGCGATCGGCAAAGACGCTGGCGGCCGCCAACGACGGCGTGGCCGCGGTGCCATCGGCCGCGAGATCGGCAAGGCTGACATCGATCTGGTGGCCAATGCCGGTGATCACGGGCAGGCGGCTCTTCACGATCGCCTCGACGATGGCGGCTTCGTTGAAGGCCCAGAGGTCTTCCTTGCTGCCACCACCTCGCACGAGCAGGATGCAGTCGAAGGGCAGCGACGGCGATGCTGCATTGGCGCGCTCAATCGCGGCGGCGACCTCGGCAGCAGCGCGGTCCCCCTGCACCAGGGTCGGCACGAGCGTGAGCCTGCACGTGCGCCCGCGTTCCCGGTGCACGTTGAGGACATCCTGCAGGGCTGCTGCGCCTTCACTCGTGACGATGGCCACGTGGCGCGGCACGCGCGGCCATGCTCGCTTGCGCTCGGCATTGAACCAGCCGCGCTCGCGGAAGAGCCGCTCGAGTTCGCGCTTTCGGGCATCGAGGTCGCCCTGGCCATCCGGCTCCATGGACTCGGCGATCACTTGCAGCTTGCCCTGCGGACCGTAGAAGTCGAGGCGCCCTCGCACGATGACGGCCAGCCCCTCGCGCGGCTCGAAGCCCACGCGCGAGAGTTCGCGCGCGAACATGACAAGACCGATCGTGGCCTCTTGCTCGCGGAGCGTCGCATACAGGTGCTGCGAGCGGCTCACCCGGCCGAGTTCGCCACGCACGGTGAACGACCCGGGAACACCCAGGCGCAGCGCTTCCTTGATGCGGGCTGCGAGTGCAGAGACCGTCATGGGCGGGACGGCGGCCGCACGCGCATCGCTCGACGCGTCGTTGGTACTGCCCTGCTCCGGTCCAGCCGACTGCTGGCGAAAGAGCGCACCCTGCGCAAGACTGGGATCGAAGGGCTTCCGTGCCACAGGGGTATGGTACGGACGATGCACGCCGGCGATGACGCCATCACGCTCCACTCCGGTGTCACCGCCCTGCCGGGTGTGGCGGAGCGCGTGGCCGCCAGCCTGCGATCGCTCGGGATCCGCACGGTGGCCGACCTCGTGCGCCACCTGCCGATTCGGTACGAGCAGGACCTTGGCGAGCAGACTGCCGAACAAGCCCGGGCGAGCGCGCGCGAGGACGGCGTGGTCGGCGAGATGAGCGCCCGCGGCATGATCACGGCGGTCCGTCACATTCCCGGCCGACGGCCGCGGGTGGAAGCCACGCTCGAGGATGAGTCCGGCAGCGTGCGCTTGGTCTGGTTCAACGCGCCGTGGATCGCTCGCAGGCTGCGGCCCGGCCTGCGCGGCGTGGCGCAAGGCAAGGCGAAGAGCCGTGCCGGCTACGTCGAGATGAGCAATCCGCGATGGCGTGACGAGGCACCGAGCGAGGGCGACACGCCGATCGCCGGCCGGCTGCGCCCGGTGTACGCGGCGACCGAGGAGCTGTCGAGCCTGCGCATCGAATCGTTCCTCAAGGCTGCACTGCCCCATGCGTTGCCGCTGATCGACGATCCCGTCCGCGCCGTGATCGTCGCGCGGCATGGACTTCCGCCGCTCGCTGATGCCTATCGCATGGTGCACCTGCCTGCCGACGCGGCCGAGGCCGAGCGCGGCCGGGCCCGCCTGGCCTTCGACGAACTGCTGCTGCTCCAGCTCGGGCTGGCGATGCGCCGGTGGCAAGCGCGCCACCAGGAGCGCGCCGTGTCCCTGCCACGCACCGAGGCGATCCACCAGGCCATCGTCGATCGCTTCCCGTTTGAGTTCACGCCCGACCAGATGGCTGTGTGCGACGAGATCGCCCACGACCTTGCCGCGACTGCACCCATGAATCGGCTGGTGCAGGGCGACGTGGGCTCGGGCAAGACAGCTGTAGCGCTCTATGCGGCGCTGCTGGCGATCGCGCATGGGCACCAGGCAGCCATCGTCGCACCCACCGAGCTCCTTGCCGAGCAGCACTTCCGCAACGTCGTCGCGCTGCTGCGCGAGAGTCGCGTGCGGTTCCGGCTCGTCACCGGGTCGCTCTCGGCCCGCGAACGTGCCGAAGCCAACGCAGCGCTCGCTGGCGGGCAGGTCGACCTGGCGATCGGCACGCATGCGCTGCTCGGCGAGGGCGTGCAGTTCCGCAGCCTGGCCCTGGCGGTCATCGATGAGCAGCATCGGTTCGGCGTCGAGCAGCGTGCGGCCCTGCGCGCCAAGGGCGATGGCCACATGCCGCACATGCTGGTCATGACCGCCACGCCGATCCCGCGCACGCTCTCGCTCACGCTCTTCGGCGACCTCGACGTGAGTTCGATCCGCGCGCTGCCGCCCGGTCGGCAACCCATCGCCACGCGCGTGATGCCGCGCTCGCGATCCGCCGAGGTCTACGCCTACGCGCGCACGCGCATCGATCGTGGCGAACAGGTCTACGTGGTGGTTCCCGCGGTCGAGGAGAGCGACCAGGGCCTGGCAGACGTCGCGAGCCACGCCGCTGCGCTCGAAGCAGGCCCCTTCGCCGGCCTCACGATCGGCCAGATGCATGGCCGGCTCGCGCCTGCCGAACGCGATGCGGTGATGAGCGCCTTCAAGGATGGACGGACGCAGGTCTTGGTGAGCACGGTCGTGATCGAAGTGGGTGTTGACGTGCCCAACGCCACCGTGATGATCGTGGAGCACGCCGAGCGATTCGGGCTCGCGCAGCTCCATCAGCTGCGCGGGCGAGTCGGCCGCGGATCGAAGGCGAGCCTGTGCGTGCTGATCGGTGATCCCACGGCTGATGACGGGGAGCGCCGCCTGAAGGCCATGGCCAGCACGACCGACGGCTTCGCGATCGCCGAGGAAGACCTGAAGCTGCGAGGCCCGGGCGAGTTCTTCGGCACGCGGCAGAGCGGGCTGCCGCCGCTGCGCGTGGCGGACCTCACGCGCGACACCGCACTGCTCCTCGCTGCTCGCGACGAAGCCCAGCGCGCGATCGATGCCTCACCCTCGCTCAGCGATCCTGTGGATGAACGCCTGCGCCGCAAGCTCATGTCGACCTACGGCGATGCACTCGGTCTGGCCGACGTGGGCTAGACGGCTACCATCCTTCCGCCGTGAACGCCCTCTCCATCACTGGTCTTGAACTCGCCCGGTCGGGCGGCTTCAGGCTCTCCGTTCCATCGCTCTCGCTTGCGCAAGGCGAGCAGGCCCTCCTGGTCGCGCCCTCGGGCGGCGGCAAGAGCACGCTCCTGCACCTGATCGCGGGGCTCGAGGATCCCGACGCCGGTTCGATCACGGTCGCCGACATGCCCATCAGTGCACTGCGCGGTGCAGCACGCGATGGGTTCCGGGGTGCATCGATCGGCATGGTCTTCCAGACCTTCAACCTGCTCCACGGCTTCTCGGCGATCGAGAACCTGATGGTCGCCATGATGTTCAGCTCGGTGCCTGCGGCCACGCACGATGCTCGTGCGCGCGCGCTGCTTGCGGAACTCGGCATCGATCGACCCGAGCAGGCGGTCGAGACGATGAGCGTGGGCCAGCAGCAGCGCGTGGCGGTGGCGCGCGCGCTCGCTTGCCGGCCGACCTTGGTGCTCGCCGACGAGCCGACGGCGAGCCTGGATCCAGCGAACGCCGCGACGGCCATCGGGCTCCTGCAGCGGGCATGCCGCGATCACGGCGCCGCACTCCTGTGCACGAGCCATGATCCTTCGCTGCGCGCGCACTTCAGCCGCGTGATCGACCTTGGTACCGCGGAGGCAGCACGATGACCGACTTCACGATCGTCCTGCGCAGCCTCTCGCTGCGCCGCTTCTCGACCACCGTGACCGTGACCATGGTCGCCGTCAGCGTGGCGCTCCTCCTCGTTCTGCTCGCCATGCGCGATGCGGGGCGCGCGGCGTTCCGGCGCGGCACCGGCAACGCGCACCTGCTCGTGAGTGCGGACACCAGCCCACTCGTCGCCGTGCTCAACGGCATGTTCTACGCCAACGCGCCGTCGCAACCGATCGACTGGGCCGCGTACATGAAGATCCGCGAGGCGTTCCCGTGGTCATGGACGATCCCGACGCAACTGGGCGACAGCTTCCGGGGCTCACCCGTGATGGCGACGAGCAAGGAGTTCTTCACCAGCTTCGAGCCCGTGCTCGGCCAGCCGTGGACCTTCGTCGCAGGCAAGGCGTTCGAGGCCCCGTACGAAGCCGTGGTCGGCGCCGAGGCGGCGCGCCTGCACGGACTCAGGGTCGGCTCCGAACTCGTGCTCGCCCATGGCGTCGGGACCGCCAGCGGCGAGGCTGCGCATGAGCACGAGGATCACCCCGTCGAGGTCGTCGGGATCCTCGCGCCCACCGGCAGCGCGCACGACCGCGCGATCTTCACGAGCCTCGAGACCGGGTGGTGCGTGCACGCCGAGGAATCACGACTGAAGGAAGCCGGCGCCGCGAATCCCGGTGAGGACGACCACGGTCACCTGCACGTCGATCCGGAAGACCTGCGCGACAGCGAGAAGCTCATCACGGGCATCCTGCTCCGCGTGCCGACGCGCCCGGGCGAGCAGGTCAGCAGCGCGCTGCCAGTCGCGTTCGACCTCCTGCGCCGACAGTTCCCGTTCACGGTCGCACAGCCTGCTCAGCAGGTCGGGCGGCTCTTCGAGATCGTCAGTGGCGTCGACACGCTCTTCATCGCGATGGCCGTGGCGGTCATGGTCGCCGGCGCACTCAGCGTGATGCTGGCGCTCTACAACAGCATGGACTTGCGACGTCGACAAGTCGCGATCCTGCGCGTGCTCGGCGCGAGCCAGGGCCGGGTGTTCGGCCTCGTGCTCGCCGAGAGCGCCATCATTGGCCTGCTGGGCTCGGGGCTGGGCATTGCGCTCGCTGCCATCTTCGGCACGGTCGCGAGCGCCGAGCTGCAGCGTCGCGTGGGCCTCGTGATCGATCCGACGATGGACCTGCGCACCATCGTGCTTTGCACGGCGGCCGCCACGTTCCTTGCCTGCGCGGCGGGAATCGTGCCTGCGCTGCGTGCGTACCGCACGGCGGTCGTGCAGGGCCTGCGCCCACTGGGCTGAGCAGCGAGCAGTTCCATGAAGCTCTTCTGGTCGCTGCTCGCTCTCCTCATCGCCGCCGGTGCGTGGATCCTCCTCGCTCCGGAAGGCGGTGATGCTCCGCCGGCCATGGATGCCGTGAACACCGTTGGGCGCTCGATCGACCTGCCCATGCGCGGCGGATCAACGCCTGCTGCCCGCGACGCCGCAAAGGACGCCGAAGCCACCACCGCAGCCAGTGCTCCCGCACGCGAGCCGGAGAAGGCACCCGAGGGCGGG
>JASGCG010000369.1 GCA_030054235.1 Bacteroidia bacterium | reverse complement strand
GACCCGAGCCGATCGCCTCGAGCTGCACCGGCATCCTGCGGCCCTGTCCCTGCTCATCGATCACGATCGATGCATCAATGCGTCCGAGCCCCGGATGCCCGATGGGAATGAGCGTTGACGTGAGGCGATCAGGCGCCGGACCGATCCGCCCGGCCAGCAGGTCGCCCCGGACGATGGCGACATCACCGGCCGCGACGCCGAGCGCCGTGCCGGTCATGAGCTGCACGATGCCTTGGCCTGCGGCAGGTGTCGACATGCCCACTGCGGCATCCACGAGCCTCCACGCCCCGGAGGGATCGGCGCGACGGATCGCGCCCGCCTGTTCGAGCTTGCGCTCGAGTTCGAGGACCTCCTGCCGCGCGGCGTGCCACTGGCTGCGATACGTGTCGCGTTCGCGAAGGAGCTCCCGCATCACGGGATCATCCGGCCCGCGATCATGCTGCGGTGGACGAAGCCACTCGCGAACCAGCTGGAGCACGTGGGCTGGAGGATTGAGGAGCGCCGTCACGACCCCGGAGACATCGACGAGCACGCCACCCACGATGCGCGTCGGCAGCACCGACACGATCAGGGCCAGCAGCGCCGCGATGGCGAAGGGTCGATCAGCGATCCTCACCGAGCCTCCCATCCGTGATCAGGCCAAGCCGGACGGAGCGAGCCGGGGAGCGCCGGGCCGCATCGAGGATGCGGCACCGACGCACGCCCAACGATCAGAAGTCGACGACGTCGCTCTCGAGCGTGTCCTTGTAGGCCTCGAGGTTCTCGAGGTAGATGCTGGTGCCCTGCGCAACGCAGGTGAGCGGATCGTTGGCCACACGCGTCTCGAGGCCAGTGGCCTGGCTGATGACCCGGTCGATGTTGCGCAGCAGCGCACCGCCACCGGCGAGCACGATGCCATTGTTCACGAGATCGGCCGCGAGTTCCGGCGCTGCCTGCTCCAGCGTGTCCTTGCAGGCCTTGATGATCGCGCTGACCGGCGGCGTGAGCGCCTGGCGGATCTCGACGCTGTTGATGGTTGCCTTGCGGGGCATGCCCGTGACCGTGTCGCGGCCGCGGACTTCCATCTCGAGTTCCTGTGCGAGCGGACCGGCGGAGCCGATCTCGATCTTGACGCGCTCGGCCGACTGCTCACCGATGATCAGGCCGTGCACGTTGCGCATGTGATCGACGATGGCCTCATCAAAGTCATCGCCTGCAACACGGACGCTGACGCAGTGCGCGATGTCGGCGAGGCTCATGATGGCCACGTCGGTCGTGCCGCCGCCGATGTCGACGATCATGCTGGCCGTGGGATCACCGATCGGGAGACCCGCACCGATGCCGGCGGCCATGGGTTCCTCGACGAGGTAGACGCGACGCGCGCCCGCACGCTCGGCGCTGTCGAGCACGGCGCGCTTTTCGACCGCCGTGATGCCCGACGGAATCGAGATGACGACGCGCGGACCGAAGAACCGATTCGGGCCGTTCACCTTTCGGATGAAGTACGCGAGCATCGCCTCGGTGATCTCGAAGTCGCTGATGACGCCTTCCTTCAGCGGACGGATCGCGGAGATCGTGCCCGGCGTCTTGCCGAGCATTTCCTTCGCGGCGAATCCAACGGCGCGGCCATCGTTGAGCACCTTGTTGGTGCCCTTGCGAACGGCCACGACAGATGGTTCATTCAGGACGATCCCCTGGCCCTTCACGCACACGAGCGTGTTGCAGGTACCGAGGTCGATCCCCATGTCGACGCTGAACAGGCCAAGGAACTTTTCGAGCAGCATGTCTTCCTCCTTGAATGCGATGCACGCCGTCGTGCATCGGTGCTGCGCTTTCGCTACCGCCAGCCGTGGCGGTCAGAGCCCAAGCATGTACGAGCCTGAGGTCTCCTGATTGCGCATCGCGATGATAACGGCGCCTGCAAGCAATGCAAGTGCGGCAGCGGCCATCAGTGCGGTGTAGACGTTCAGACCGGCGGGACGGGTCGCCTTGGGGTTTGCCATAGCTTCACTCCCCCTTGCGCGCCACGGCGCGCTGACCGGAACGGACTTCGCCGCGGCCCGAGGCATCCTCGAGCTCGACGATGCCGACGGCGCGGTTCACATCGACCCGGATGATGCGCAGGTCGCCGACGAAGGTCGCCCCATCGCCGATCATCAGGGTCCAACCCTGGCGGACACCGCTCGAGGAGCCAGCGTCGATCTCGGCGTAGATCGCCTCGTCGGTCCGGCGGACATCGATGATGCGGGCAACCAGGTTCCGATCGGCGGCGACGCGCTCGGTCTCGCCGGCGGCACCCAAGGCGGCAGACGGACCGGCCGGAGCGGCAGGTGCTGCCGCGCGGACATCAGCCTGGCTCTTGACTTCCATCAGCTTCTGGACCTCTTCCTCGAGGTCGCGACG
>JASGCG010000028.1 GCA_030054235.1 Bacteroidia bacterium | reverse complement strand
GTGAACGTGGCCGGTGCCTGCCAGACCACGCCGCCACCGACGAGGAACGTGGAGCCTCGGCCGATAGCCGCTGCTTCCTGCTCATCGATCGGACGCTCGATGATGTTGGTGTCCTGGGCGAGGGCGGCGCGAGTCGCGAGCAGCACCGAAGCGAGCAGCATGGATCTGAGTGCCATGGCCGTGATGCTAGTCACTCGGCCTGCGCGGTCCGGCGTAGCATCGGCCGCGATGAGCGGATTCGGCGCGGCAGCAGCATCCGGCGGAGCATGGAACACGCTCCAAGTCGTGACCAACAAGGTGCTCACGGTGCTGTCGACGATCGTGCTCGCGCGCCTGCTCACCGAGGAGGACTACGGACTCGGCAACACGGCGCTCGGGGTCGTGGCCTACGTCGTCGTGCTCTCACCGCTCTCGATCGGTGACCTCCTGATTTCCCGACCTGCCCTCTTCGCCCAACGTGCAGCCGCTGCCAGCAGAGTCGGTCTCGCCGTTGCCGCCATGTCCATGGTCGTCATCCTCCTGCTGGCGTGGCCCATGGAGCACTGGCGCGCCGCTCCGGGGCTGGGTGTCGCCATCGCCGTGGCGGCATTGCGCCCGATGGGCGAGGCGCTCGTGGCGCCACCCTTGAGCCGCATGAGGCTCGCGCTTGACTATCGGCGCATCGCGATCATCGATGGTGCGGTGCAGGCGCTGGCCACGCTTTCGGGAATCCTCCTTGCATGGCTCGGCGGAGGCGCGATCGCGCTGGTTGCTCCCCAGGTCGGCTCGATGCTCGTCAGGGCCATTGCCTACCGACGATGCGAATCAGGAACACCGGGCCTGCTGCCGCCGCAACCCGGCCAAGGCCGGGCGCTGGTGCGGGAGTTCGCCCCGCTCGCACTGGGCCAGTACGTCCACAACGCGGTCCTCGTCACGGAAGTGCTGGTGCTCGGGCTCATGGCAAGCGAGGTGCAGGCGGGGATCTTCGCCTTTGCCTTCATGCTCGCGTCCCAGCTGAACGTCGTGCTGAGCTTCCAGGTCGGAGTCGTGATGCAGCCCATCTTCGCACACCTGAACGAGGACCGGGAGCGGCAGCGCGTTGCGTTCCTCCGCGCCGTGCGCGCCATGGCGGCGCTGTGCATCCCGGCGATGCTGGTCCAGGCGGCCGCCGGCGCTCCGGCGTTCCGCCTGCTGTTCGAACCGCGATGGCTGGAGTCGCTGCCCTCCTTCTGGTGGCTGAGCCTGGGAGCCGCGTTCTTCTTCGCGTGCAACCCGGTGATCAGCCTGCTGAAGGCGCAACTCAGGTCCAGGGCATTCCTGGCGTGGCAAGGCATCCACCTGCTGCTGTCGATCGTTGGATGCATCCTGATTGCACCGTCCGGAGGAGCGACGGGCATCGCCATGTTCAGCGCGCTCGCCTGGAGCGTCTCGGCAACATGTGCCGTCCTGCTGGAACTTGGCTGGTCGATGCGGGCGCTTGCGCGCGCTGTCGGGATCTTCATCGTCCCCATGATCGCGTCATCCCCGGCCGCCCTGGCGCTCTGGTGGCTCGGCCAGCCTGCTCCGGCCGATGCAACGTGGGATCCATGGCGCGACATCCTCCTGCTGGTGTTGGGCGCGCCCTCAGCATTCGTGCTTTCGGTGATGCTGACTGCCAAGCTGATGCCATCGGCCCGCACGGACTTGGCCCGCATGATCAGCGGTGTGTTCCGGAGATTTGCGAGGCCACCGCATGCGGCTTGACCTGACCCCGCTCCTGCGACGACCGCTCGGACAGGCGTTCCTGGTCGCACTGCTCACGGCGCTCTGCGTGCTGCCCGGCATCGCCTCGATCCCCACGATCGATCGCGATGAGGCTCGTTTCGTCCAGGCGACGAGGCAGATGCTCGATTCCACGGACTGGCACGGATACGTCGTGCCGCGCTTCGGCGACCAGCTCCGGCTGCAGAAGCCGCCGGCGATCTACTGGGTGCAGAGCGCGAGCGTGGCCGCGCTCGGCGGCGTGGACCGCGGTCCCGAAGCGATCTGGATGTATCGGATCCCGGGTGCGCTCGCAGCGATCGCCACGGCGCTCGCCACGTGGTGGCTCGGACGGAGCATGTTCGGCGCGCTGAGCGGGACGCTCGCGGGCATCCTCATCGGGATCTGTCCCTTGGTGGCGTTCGATGCTCACCAAGCCCGCGCAGACCAAGTGATGGTCGCAGTCACCACGTGGATGATGGTGCTGCTCTGGCGGCTCTGGCGCACGCGCGACGCCGCCACGCCATGGCTCACGCTGCTCGGGCTCTACGGACTGTGCGCCGCCGGCATCCTGCTCAAGGGGCCCATCACGCCCTTCGTCCTCGGATCGACGGTGCTGTGCATGGCAGCAGCCACGCGCAGGTGGTCGTGGATCGTGCGCGTGCAACCTTGGACCGGCGCACTCATTGTGCTTGCGTTCGTCGTGCCGTGGGTGATCCTGGCTGCTCGCGAGATCGGCGGCGACACGATCGTGGGTGCGATCCGTCGCGAAGTGTTCGAGCGCGCAGGCAGCGGCATGGAAGGCCACTGGGCGCCTCCTGGCTACCACCTGGTCTTGCTGCCGGTGCTCTTCTTCCCGGGTTCGCTGCTCACGGGCCTGGCGATCCAGTGGGCGTGGTCGCGCGCGCGTCGCGCCCGCCAAGCCGAGTCGCTGCCGGCACGGATCTGGTCAAGCCTCACCGCGCGCGGCGGCCGCCAGCCCGAGCTCTTCCTGCTGTGCTGGCTCGTGCCAACGTGGATCGCCTTCGAACTCGTGGCGACCAAGCTGCCCCATTACGTACTGCCGTGCTATCCGGCGATCGCGCTGCTGTCGGCGCGCGCGGTCATCGGCGGGCTGTCGAGCCTGCCTCGCGCGCTCGAACCGGTGAATCGCTTTGGCTACGGCGTCTGGGCCGTGATCGGCTGCCTCATCGGCTGGATGCCCGCCGGACTGATGCTGGCGCTGGACCGCGCGGGCTTGCTGACCGATCCGAACCTCGGCTGGTCGCTCCCCCTCGCCTCGAGCGCATTCGTCCTGGTCGTGGTGGCAGGCGGCTATGGCAGCGTGCTCATGTGGCGTGCTCGCACGAGCGCCCTTCGCGGCGACTTCGCTTCCGCGATCCGTGCAGGGATCGCGATCACGGTGATGAGCCTGGTGTGCACGATGGGCATCGTGCTGCCGCGCGTGCCCGCGCCGTGGATCACCACGCGGATCCTCGATCATGCTTGGCACGAAGCCGCCAACCGCGGCAGTGCCACACTGCCGGCCATGGCTGCGGTCGGTTACATCGAGGACTCCCTGCTCTTTGAATCGGGTCGCCGCGTCGAGCGGCTCGGCGCCGATGAACTTGCCGCATGGATCGATCGCCACCCCGGCGGCTTGGTCATCGCGACCGCGGAACTGATCGATGGACCCAAGGCGATCTCGACGGTCGCCACGCGACTCCGGCCCATCGAGTCGAGCCTGACCCGCGGCTTCAACTACAGCAAGGGCCGAGTGGTCGAGGTCATGCTGTACGCGGTGGTGCCGCTGCGCTGAAGCGGCGCGGATGCGGGCCAGCGCGCCCGCCAAAGCGCCATCACGATCCACGGCGTGACCCAGCCGAGCGCGCTCCCCGCGAGCATGTCACCGAGCCAGTGGCTGTTCTGCACCACGCGGGAGCCGGCCACGACCGCACCCAGCACGACCCACAGTGCCGTCAGCCGCGGCCACTTCAGCGTCGCCAGCGCGGCCAGCGTGAAGGCCGTGGTCGCGTGACCGCTCGGATACGAATTGCGCACATGCTCGATGATGAACACCGGGAACCCGAAGCCTGACTCGCCGTTGAAGGCACCATCCGCGACAAAGGCGCGCGGCCGCCACCGCGCCAACGTGGCCTTCAGGATGCCGGAGACGACGCCGCTCGCAGCAAGCGATGCGATCGCCAGGAAGCACCACCGTGCAGCATCGTGCGCGCGGCGCAGGTGGAAGACCGCGAATCCGATGCCGAACGCGATGAACCAGTACAGGCTGTCGCCGAGTTCAGCGATCCACGCGGCAGCCGTGGACCAACCTCGATGGGCATGCACGAACCGGGCCACCGACTCGTCCGCAAGATGAATGCTCGCGAGCGACACGATGACCAGGCCCAAGGCGATCCAAAGATGCTTGCGCCACGCAACCGACATGCCCTCAAGGCTACCTGCACGGTCCACCGGCCACCTCGGGTAGCGTTCGTGCATGCAGTCGGTTCCATCGATCCTCGCTTCGGTCGACACGCTGCTCGCGTCGATCACGTCGGTTGTCGCAGCTGAGCGGTCATCCATCACGCGCGCTGGATCCGACTGGACCATGAGTGCCACCAACCTCGTGCAGTATGCCGAGCTGCGCAACGCACTGCCTGCTGGGCTGCAGGCCGACCTGGTGCGCTTGGGCCTGAGTTCGCTGTCGCGGCGCGAAGCACATGTCGAGCCCACGCTGCGCGCGGTGCGTGCAGCGCTCGTGGCGATGAACGGCGGCGCATGGAACGACGAGTCTCCTGCAGCCTCCATGGATGCCGGCGTCGCTGCACTCGAGCGTCACGCCGACGACCTGCTCGGGCCGGCCCACCCCAAGGGCACGCGCATCATGGTGAGCCTGCCACCCGCGATGGCCGAGGATCCCACGCTCGCCGATCGGCTCATCGAGGCCGGCATGGACGTGGCGCGCATCAATGCTGCGCATGGCAACCCCGAGCAGTGGCGCGCGAACGCCGAGTCATTGCGCGCAGCTGCCGCGCGGGCCGATCGAACCATCAGGCTGTGCGTCGACCTGGCCGGCCCCAAGGTCCGCACGGGCCTCTGCAGCCAAGGCCCCATCGAGATCCGGCCTGGCGACCGACTCTGGCTGCATGCCGACGATGCCATCTCGACCGGATCGGTGCGCTTGCCTGATGGCTCGCTGCCGACCCCACACCGCATCGCCGTCACGCCGCGGGAACTGCTCGGCGCCCTCAAGCCGGGACATCGCGTGCTCATCGATGACGGCAACATCCGCGGCAGGTGCGTGTCCTCCTCGCCCGAAGGTGCGGACGTGGTCATCGAGCGGGTGCGCAGTGGTGCGTGGCCGCTCAAGGATCGCAAGGGCGTGAACGTCCCTGACAGCGACGTGCCGATTCCGTCGCTGACCGACGCGGACCTTGCCACGCTTGATGCGGTTGCGGGCCTTGCCGACATGGTGGCGCTGAGCTTCGTCCGTTCGCCGCAGGATGTGCTTGATCTGCACCAGGCACTCGATGTGCGCGGACTGGCGAGCATGGCGGTCGTCGCCAAGGTCGAGACCCCTCAGGCGTGCAGGGACCTGCCGTCGATCCTGCTCGCCCTCATGCGTCGGCCTGCCTGCGGTGTGATGCTGGCTCGTGGCGACCTCGGCGTCGAAATCGGCTTCGAGAACCTGCCGATCGCGCAGGATGAAGTCCTCGCCCTCTGCGAAGCCGCGCACATGCCGGTGATCTGGGCCACACAGGTCCTTGAGTCGATGACGGAGCACGGTTTCCCCACGCGTGGCGAGGTGACCGACGCCGCTGACAGTGCACGCGCCGACGCGGTGATGCTCGGGATCGGCCCGTGCCTGCTCGACACCACGGCCTTCGTGCATGACCTGCTCACTCGGATCCAACGCATCCGCGCACGGAGCCGTGCACTCTTGGTGCCATGGGGAGGCTGGAACCATGCCTGAAGCCGGCGCGGACGTGGCTCGCTGGATCCTCGATGGCGGCGCGATCACCGGGATCGTGCTGCTGATCGAGGCCATCGGCATCCTGTGCGCCCTCGATTCGGTCATGCGGGCGAGGACCCCTCAGGGTTCGATCGCCTGGGCGCTCGCGCTGGTGTTCCTGCCCATCATCAGCGTGCCGCTGTACGTGGCCTTTGGCCAGCGCCGCTTCGATGGCAAGGTGCTCGCCCATCGCCGCGGACGTCACGCACTCGACCGCCGCGTGGGTGCGGTCACCCGTGCCACGGCAGCGCTCCACTCCCTTGATCCCGCGCTCGTGTCGCTCGCGCCGCTGTGCCGCGTGCCACCCACGCGGGGCAATGATTGCGAACTGCTCATCGACGGCAAGGCCACGTTCGATGCAATTGAGCGCGCGATCGATGCAGCCAAGCGCTGCATCGCCTTCCAGTTCTACATCATCCGTGATGATCGTCTGGGCCGCCGCATGGCTGCGGCGCTCGCTCGTGCCCGGGCGCGCGGCGTTCGGGTGATGGTGCTCTACGACGCCATCGGCAGCATGCACTTGGCCGAGGGCTGGTGCGATCGGCTGCGAGCCGAAGGCGTGGAGGTCCGGGCTTTTCGCACCTCGCGCACCGCGCTGCCCATCAACATCAACTTCCGCAACCACCGCAAGGTCGTCATCGTCGACGGATCCGTGGCGTTCCTCGGCGGGCTCAATGTCGGCGATGAGTACATGGGCGAGAGCCCCGTGTTCGGACCATGGCGCGACACGCACGTGCGCATCGCGGGACCCGCGGCACTGGCTGTGCAACTCTCCTTCGCCGAGGACTGGCGCTGGGCCACCGGCGAGGAGCTGACATCGGTGGATTGGGCCGTGCCGCCCGAGCATGGCCGTGACCATGTCGCGATCCTGCCCACGGGCCCGGCCGACGACCTCGAGTCGTGTTCGCTCATGTACCTGCACCTGATCGGCCGCGCGCAGCGACGGCTGTGGGTGGCGTCGCCCTACTTCGTGCCGGATCAGGCCACCTTCGCCGCACTGCAGCTGGCGGCGCTGCGTGGCGTGGACGTGCGCGTCATCATGCCGCTCAAGCCTGACAACGTGCTCGTTCGCATGTCCGCGCTGACCTTCATCCCGGAAGCGTTGGCCGCCGGCATCAAGGCGTACTCGCACACCGTCGGCTTCATGCACCAGAAGGTGATGCTGAGCGACGATCTGGCGTGCGTGGGCACGGCAAACCTTGACAACCGCAGCCTGCGCATCAACTTCGAGATCAGTGCGCTCGCGCATGGCGGCACGCTGTCGAAGCAGGTCGAGGCCATGTTCCACAGCGACTTCGAGGGCTGCCACGGCATCGGAGTGCGCGCATGGAGCGGACGGTCCTGGATCTACCGAGGCGCATGCCGGGCAGCCCGGCTCATGGCGCCGATTCAGTGATGCAAGAAGCAAGGCGGAGCATCCTCAGGGATGCTCCGCCTTGTGATCTAGAAGCCGAACGAGTGATCAGCCGCGCGAGCGGGCGGCCACGAGACCGCCAAGGGCCAGGATGGCCATGGCGCCGCTGCTGGGGATGAGCGCGAAACGGAGGTTCGACAGGCTTGCGAACGCGTCCGGGCCGCTATAGACAGGCCGATACGAGATCGAGGTGATGGTGGTCTTGCCTTCGCTGAGCCACCCGTAGAAGGTGGTCTCGGAGGTGATCTGGCTGATGAAGGTGGTGCCGTCCGACAGCGTCATGCGAACGTTTCCGTTGATGACCGAGTCGCCAGCGTTGGTGAGGAAGGTATTGGCGCCGAAGCCGAACACGCCCTCCCCTCCGAAGGAGATGGTGAGCGTGTCACCGGCCTGCCACGTGCTGAGGAAGTACGTGCCGCTCGGAACGACTTCATTCACGTACACGCCCTGCGCCGCGCTGGCGGTCCAGGTGACATTGGCCTCCGAGCCGCTGATGGCCGGCAGATTCAAGCCCTGCTTGAACGAGGTGAGGTCAATCAGGTGGTCCGACATGCCTAGGCCACCGGACAACCGGGAGTACAGATCGAGCGAATTCACGCCGATGAGGCTGGCTGAAACCGGGGTGGCGAGAACGGCAAGGGTCAGCGAAACGAAACACGTACGAACCATGGTGATCTCCGAGGGAAGTGATCACCTTCCTTGTCCCTCCAACGATTGGATCTTGCTCCGCCCCCGGGCGCGACGCATGATGATGCGGTGGGGGATCCTTGGCAAGCCTCTTCAACGCACTTTGCAAAAACAGAACAAGCGCCACTCGGCGCCTGTCCGGTAATCAGCGTTTCGCTCCGATTTCAGCGACGTCGGCGGCTCACCAAGCCAGCCACGGCAAGCAACGCGGCTGCACCAGGCGCCGGCACAACACCGAAGCAGAGATTGGTCGCAGTCACGTACGCATCCGGCTGAACACCGAAAGGCGAGATCGTGATCTGGCTGATGGCTGAGCCAAGGCTGACGAAACCGCTGAACGCGTTCGAGCTCTGGATGTTGGCGATGTACGAGCTGCCGTCGGCGAGCTCGACCTGCACCAAGCCGGGGAGGAAGCCGAAGTTGATGTCGGTGAGGAAGAAGTTCCCGCCGATGGCGTAGACGTCGCCCGAGCTGAAGCTCAAGGTGAGTGCAGCGTCAGCGGCGTTCGTGCTGAGCTGGCCGCCTTGGCCTACAAACAGTCCGCCAAGGGCTGTGGCTTGCCACGCCGTGGAGCCACTGCCGCCAGCAAGCGTCGAGTAGAAGCCGTTGTACGCGCTGAAGTTCTCACCCGCGAGCGCATGACCGCCCTGCTGGCTGAGGAGTTCAAAGACGCTCTTGTCGTTGGTGGTGATGAACTTCGCGTGCGCCGACGCGGAGAGCGCAGCAACCGAGATGCTCAAGGCGAGAAATCGCATGGGTCGTACTCCAGACCCCTGCTCCCTCGTGTTGGACGGCGAGCCAACGGCCTGCCGAGCAGCCGCAGCAGTGCGGCGCATGGCGAGACCATGCGCTCAACGGCACGCAAGGCAAGCAGGCAAAATCGGATTTGACCCAGATTTTCATTCAGCCTTGATCGAGTGACGCCCTGATCTCGCGGTGATGGCCTTCAAGATGTATTATTGGACTAAGCGAGCCCTCCGTGCACCTCCGCCACATCAGCATTCGCAACTTCCGTGGCCTACGGGGGCTTCAGCTCCGGCTCCGGCGAGACACGACCGTCCTCATCGGGGAGAACCAGTGGGGAAGAACCAGCCTCGCCCGCGCCCTCGAGGCCGTTCTTGGAGCCAGCGACCGACGGCTCACGGATGCCGACCGAACCAGTGGCACGCAAGGGCCGGTTGAGATCGCACTCGACATTGGTGAATCACAGCCGGGGGAGTTCGACTGCTGCCCCGCACTCGCGTCACTTCCGTGCACCATCTTCGGGCATCGTGTGGTCCGGCTGAGACTGAACCATCACGATGGCGCCGCCGTGCCGACGATCCTCAACACCAACGGCGATGCTCTGCCGTTGGATGAATCAACTGCCCAGGCCGCTCACGACGCCCTTCGACAGCAGATCCCGGTGATTCGACTGTCGCTCTGGAACGGAACCAGCCGCACCGATGAACGATTGATCCCCGATGCCGCATGGACCTCAGCCATGAACGCCTGGATGGCTCCGGATCGAGAGGGTCCCCCATCTCGGCAGGCGCTGCTGCACAGCGCGGAAGCCGCGACCCGCGAGCTCTCCGATCGACGATTGCGTGACGCTGCAAGCCTCGACCTGGCGGCCGAACTGCGGGCCCTGCCCAGCGCGTGGCGCCATGCCGAGCGGCAGCCAGCGAACGCGGATCGCGTCTGTGCCATGCTCATCGCCGCGCACGCGCTGCTCAAAGCCGATCGCCGTGGTGCCGGCGAAGGGGTCCGCCCGATCCTGCTGGTCGAAGATCCCGAGACGCACCTTCACCCCACACTGCTCTCGAACCTGTGGAGCCTCGTCGAGCAACTGCCGGCGCAGCGCTTGGTCACCACCAATGCACCGGATTTCCTCGGCGCGATCGATCTGCGCGCCATCCGCCGATTGGTGCGGCGTCCGGACCGGACGGTCGCGCATGGCGTGAAGTCCAAGGATCTTTCGGAGAGCGACGTACGGCGACTCTCGTATCACATTCGGACCCTTCGAGGTGGCGCCTTCTTCGCGCGCGCGTGGATCTTGGTCGAGGGCGAAACGGAGTTCTGGAGCCTGCCCGGCGCGGCATCGTTGCTCGGACACGACTTGGATGCCGAAGGCGTCCGGGTCGTGGAATTCGCGCAGGCTGGACTCGAATCCGTCCTGCGATTGGCGGGATCTCTGGCCATGCCGGTGCATGCGCTCGTGGATGGCGATGCAGCAGGACGAGGCTACGCCGACGTCATCCACCGTCACGACGCCATCGCCCCATGCCGGCTGACCGTGCTGCCCGCCAACTCGATCGAACGCTACTTCTGGGACCGCGGTTTGGACGGTGCGATCCTTGAATCGGCCTACGGTGCCGAGGCTGGGAACGGGCGATCCCCGGGCCGAGCCATCGACGATGCCATCCGCCGTCACACCAAGCCAGGACTGGCACGACGACTGCTCGATGTGATGGCGGCCGACCCGGAGCGACTGGTCCCCAAGGAACTTGGCGACGTGGTGGCCAGCGCCATCAGCCTGGCCCGTCAGTCGATGCGCGCTTGAAAGGCCCAAAAGCAATCGCCGGCGCGGAGAGACTCCGCGCCGGCGATGATCATGGTGCTGATCAGTCCTGAGGACGGTTCAGCGGCGACGGCGGCCAGCGAGGCCGGCGAGGCCGAGGAGGGCCACAGCGCCAGGGGCGGGGACACCCACCGTGAAGCCACCGCTGCCGAACAGGGCCGTCGAGGTGCCGTTCACCTTGTACGAAACCTGCAGGGTGTGGGTCGAGAAGTAATTAGCGTCATCACCGGTGCGGCAAACCTGCATGATGAGCATGCGGTAACCGCTGGCGCCGCCGGCGCCAATCAGGTTCGCGGTGCCGGGAGTGGCATCGAACCAGCCAGCGCCGTTGGGGATGC
>JASGCG010000368.1 GCA_030054235.1 Bacteroidia bacterium | reverse complement strand
ACCTTGCCGACCTCGGCTACACCGAGCTCGCCCGCAACCTCCGCGTCGGGCACGATGAGGCCGACCTCGTCGTACTGTCGCCCTGCGGCCGAACGCTCGTCGTGGTCGAGGTGAAGACACGCTCCGATCCAGGCGCACGCCCCGAGGAGCGCATTGATCATGGCAAGCGCGCCAGCCTGACCCGACTGGCGCGGACGCTCGCCGAGCAACCCACGCTGCGGTCGCTCCTCGTTCGGTTCGATGTGCTGGCGATCGTGCTCGCCCCTGGCCTTGAGCCTGAGCTCCGTCACTTCATCGACGCGTGGGAGCTCGAATCGGCCTGACGCGCGCCCCTGATTCCCCGCGGCGCCCCGGCTCGCTCATCCGACCGCTCAGGCGCCCGGCACGTAGCGCTGCACCGCGATCGACTGCAGGCGCACGCGCATCTGGTCGATGTCCGCAGCCACCCATCGGTCGCGAAGCCCCTTCAAATAGCGCGACTGCTCGACCATGCGGCGGCGGCCGGCGATCTCGGCTCGCAGCATGAGCTGCACGCCGGGGTCATAGATCGACGCCGCTGGGCGGCTGTCGCGCGCCATGATCGCGTACCACGTGACCGAGTCGCCCTTGGCCACTTCCTTCGACGCACTCCCGACCGGCAGGTCCTTGAGCAGGACCTTGAGCTCGTCGTTGAGGTCGGTCGCAGCGATGTCAGCGACCGGGAAGTCGCGCCACGCACCATCGTCCTTCACGCCGAGCTCGCGCGCGACCTCGGCGAAGGGCTTGCCGGCGGCGAACGCTTCACGCGCCTTGGCGACCTTGTCCGCCTCCGTCGTGCGCAGCGCGATGCGCCCCACGATGGTGCGCGACTGCGCCGCGAAGCGCTCGGCATTCTTGGCGTACTCGCGCTCGACGTCGCGCCAGCTCACGATGATGCGCTTGTCCACGCGGCCACGCAGGAGCTCACCGGCAAGGATCTCGTCGCGCCGGCGCGACATGAACTCGTCGAGGCCGATCCCGAGTTCCTCCATCAGCGCGTTGGTCGCGCTGGCGTTGCTGCCACCGAGCTCAGCCACGGTCTTCTCGCGCATGTCCTTCAGGAACGCGAAGAGCCCCTGCTGCATCTCGGGCGTCAGGCCGGCCTCGGCCTCGGCGATGACCAGTTCGTTGTTGATCAGCTGATCGAAACGCTCGGCCACGATGCGGCTGATTTCCTTGGCGGCCGGCTCACGCGGCATCTCCGCCACGGTGCGCAGCAAGCGGTCCTCGAGCGGTGCCAGGAACTCGCTGGCGAAGATCGGTCGGCCATTCACCTGGCCCACCAGGCCATCGACGACCCAGCGCTGCCCCACCACCACGCTTTCGGCGCGGGCCCCACCGATCGATTCCTTGACGATGTTGCCGGCGTCATCCTTCACGGCGACGGCTTCGATCACTTCACCCTCGGCTCGCGTGCCTTGGCCATCGCGCGCGGCCAGCGTGCGCGACTCGATCTCCATCGCGTTGGGAAGGTCATCCACGCCTGCATCGCGCGGGGCCAATCCCGACGCCGGTCCGAAGTCGGCAGGCGACAGCGCCACGCGCGCCGCCTCGTCCTTGGCGCACGCTGCAGCGAGGCAGGCGATCAACAGCCCTGTCGTTCGCTTCACGCCGGGAATGCTAGCGATCGCGCGCGCGCTCGTGTCCCGGCCCCCGCACGCCGAGCCCCCTATACTCCAAGACTCCCCGAAAGGACCTCCATGCCGGACGACGCACCCAAGCTCCACATCGATGCCGACTGGAAGGAACAGGCCCAGGCGGAGAAGGAAAAGCTCAGCCAGAAGATCGACGACTCACCGCGCCAGCCCGGCCCCGACGAGTTCCCGCCCGCAGACATGCGCGCGCTCGTCGGCTCGCTTGCCTCGCAGGCCCTGATGGGCCTCGGCGCCTACGCCGATCCGCAGACCGGCCGAGCCATGATCGACCTCATGGGCAGCCGCTTCGCGATCGACCTGCTCGGCGTGCTCGAGGAGAAGACCAAGGGCAACCTCACCCCCGAGGAAGCCTCGGAACTCAAGGAAGTGCTGTCGGAGCTGCGCCAGCGCTTCGTGCAGATCGCCAGCATGATCCAGCAGCAGATGGCCAAGGACCCCGCCAGCGTGCAGGTCATGGGCCGGCCGGGCGCAGCGCCCGGCGGTGCCGATGCCCCTGCCGCCGGTCCCCGCCTGGTCATGCCCGACTGATCCATCTCGCGAACGATCCACCCCGGAGCCACCGTGAGCACCCACGCCGCACCTGCCAAGACCGCCAAGACCGTTCCCTTCATCGAGCGCCACTACTTCCTGCTCCGCAGGCTCCACAGCCTCAGCGGTGTGGCGCCGATCGGCCTCTTCCTCTTCCCGCACCTGACGACCAACTCGAGCATCGTC
>JASGCG010000027.1 GCA_030054235.1 Bacteroidia bacterium | reverse complement strand
CCTCGCTCACGGCGGCCATGCTCTTCTCGGCGGCTTCGTCGTGGCCGTCGTGGTGTTCGTCGTGAGCCTCGTCATCGGAAGCGATGACCTGGGCCTCGTCATCCATCAGGTTGGTGGGCGCGGTCACCGGCTCGATCGGCAGGAGTTCCGCGTCGCCATCGTCGCCGGCGGACGGGGTGCGCAGGTCTTCGGCCGAGGGCTGTGCGTCGATCCGTTCGACCACGCGTTCGATCGCTTCGGGATCGGGTTCGATCGGTTCGTCGTCACCGGCATCGGTCAGGTCGACGACGGCATCTTCGGCGCCGTGCACCGATTCATGGGTTGAATCATCCGCGTCGCCGTGCGGCGTGGTGGGGAGGTGGGCCTGGCCGGCGTCGGCCTGGTCGGCTGCGGGCTTGCGGCCCTTAGCGGTCGTGTCGTCGTGCGAGTCTGCGTTCGTGCCTGCCATGAGTGAATCCTGCCGCGATGTCGCGGCCAGCATGGCAGTCGGGGTGATGCGCTCCCTGGGATCCGCACAGTGCGGATGGGTCACCATGACCACAGCGCGCCGCGGGCGCATGGTGCGCGCGTGACGGATGGTCGTTGTTGGTGCCGTTCAAGGTGTTCATCGCCGCCGTCTGCCCGCGCCGCTCGCACGCCCGGGCGCTGTCCTGCCGCGGGCCATGGGCCCGGGGGTCTTCAGCGGGGGGCGGCGCGAGGGGCGCCTGTTCCGTTGCGTCGACCGTCAGCCGTCGAGGTTCACGGCGTCGGGGTCGACCTTTCGAAGTTCGTCCTGCAGGTACGAGAGCACCTGCCTGTCCGAGTCGAACGAGCCCACCTTCCTCGCGATGAGCTCGCAGTGTTCGATCGTGGTCGCGCGCACGACCCGCTTGACGGCGGGAATCTGCGCGGGAGCCATGGAGAGTGTACGGAAGCCGAACCCCAGCAGCAAGCAGGTGAACAAGGGCTCCCCGGCGAGTTCGCCGCACAGGCTGCAGTCGATTCCGGCATTCGCGGCGGCCCGGACGCTGGCCTTGATCAACGTCAGGACCGCGGGATTCGCGCCGTTATAGAGGGGGGCGACCCGTTCGTTGCCGCGGTCGACCGCCAGGGTGTACTGGATCAGGTCGTTGGTCCCGACGCTGAAGAAGGCGCTTTCGGTGGCCAGGGTGCGGGCCATCAGCGCGGCGCTGGGGACCTCGATCATGATCCCGATCTGCAGGTTCCGGTCGTAACGGATGCCCTCTTCGTCCAGATCCTCGCAAAGGTCATGCACCATCATCCGCGTCTGGCGCAGTTCCATGACGTTGCTGACCAGGGGCAGCATGACCTTGATCGGGCCCAGAGCGCTCGCGCGAAGGAGCGCCCGCAGCTGGGTCCGGAAGAGCGCTGGGTTCTGAAGGCAGAAGCGAATGCTGCGCAGGCCGAGGAAGGGATTGCGCTCGGGTTCTTCCAGGTGTTCCTGCGTGTACTTGTCCGCACCCAGATCGAGCGTGCGGATGACCAAGGTGCGGCCAGCGCAGAGTTCCACCGCGCGGGCGTAGGCGCGGTAGTGCTCCTCTTCAGTGGGCACGCGCGGGCTGGTCAGGTAGAGGAACTCCGTCCGGTAGAGCCCGACGCCGCTGCCGCCGTTGGCGAGCACCGCCGTGATTTCATCGGGAAACTCAATGTTCCCGAGCAGGTGGACGGTCGTGCCGTCGCGCGTCACGCTCGGCAGGTCGGCGCCCTCGCGCAGCGCGCCGCGCCGGGCCTCGCTGCGATGCGCGAGCGCGCGATAGTGCGCCAGCACGGCTTCGTCCGGTCGCACGACGAGCTGCCCCGCATCCCCGTCGACGATCACGAGATCCCCATCCTCGACCTGCACGGTGGCGTCCTTGCAGCCCACGACGGCGGGCATCGCCAGGGCGCGCGCGATGATGCTCGTGTGCCCCGTCAGGCCGCCGGCGTCGGTGGCGAAGGCAACCACCTTGGCGCGGTGGAACTCCGCGGTCTGGCTCGGCGTGAGCTCGTGCGCGATCACGACCGCCGGCCCGCCAAGATCCTTCAGCCGCTTGCCGCTCGCACCGATGAGCTTGCTCACCACGCGTCGCTCGAGGTCAACCACGTCGCCCGCGCGCTCCTGGAACATGGGGTCCGGCAGCGCACGAAGCCGGTCGGCGAACTTCACGAAGTTCTCGCTGGCCGCGTACTCGGCGCAGACCTGCTCGCGCTCGATGTCGGCGACGATCGCCCCCACGAGCGAACGGTCCCGAAGCAGCCCCAGGTGGAAATCGAAGATCGCCGCAGCCTCGCGCCCCATGGTGGCGGCGCTGGCATCTCGGAGCTCGGTCAGTTCGGCAGCGCTTTCGGCCAGGGCGGCTTCGAGCCGTGTTCGCTCCTCGGCGACCTCCTCGGGCGCGACCTGCCGGAAACTGACCTGGCTTAGGCTCTCGGCCACGATCACGGCCGTGCCGATGGCGATTCCCGGACTTGCAGCGATGCCTCGGATGGCGTTCATGGCGGCTCCTGATGCGGTCTCCGAGCCCCGAGGCGCCGGCCTCGGTCCAGGGGAGACGGTCTGGCGAGCGCGCAACCCTAGCAGCCGGAAGGGGATCTGTCGATGCGCGGCGGTCCGAGCGCAAGATCCGGGTTCAGGGCGGGTTGAAAGGCGCAGAGATTCCCAAACGTTTGGGTGCACGAGGCGCTTGCTGGCAAGGGATCCGGTGATAGATTCCGTATCACTGATGGGCCGCTCGCTGTTTCGGTGCGCCCGACGAACCTCTCGCCCGCACCTCCCTGCGGGCGCATAGGGATAGGGACGGCCGCGGCCCATGGGGGCCGCGGCTCATTTTTTGCCCTGACTGCTTCGTTGCCCTGACGACTAGGTCGGTGCTGTCCTGCGCGCAGCGATGGCTGGCCAGCGAGGTCGCCACACCTGCGCAGTGGGAAGCGCGATCAGTTTCCGTCCTTGACCTCGTACTCAGCGTCGATCACATCGTCGCCCTGCTTGCCCTGCGCCTGCGCGCCGCCTGCCTGGTCCTTGGTCGACTCATAGACGACCTTGCCCAGTTCCATCGAAGCATCGTTGAGCTGCTTCATGGCGGCCTCGATCGCGGCGCGGTCCTCGCCCTTCACGCGTTCGCGAAGGTTGGAGACCGCGGACTCGACCGACGCGCGGGTCTCGGCGCTGACCTTCGTGCCATGCTCGGCGAGCGCCTTCTCGGTGGCGTAGCAGACCTGTTCGGCCTGGTTCTTCAGGTCGACGAGTTCGCGGCGTGCCTTGTCCTCGGCGGCGTGGGCCTCGGCTTCCTTGGCCATGCGCTCGACTTCATCCTTGCTCAGGCCGCTGGAACCGGTGATCTTGATTTCCTGCGCCTTGCCCGTGGACTTGTCGGTCGCCTTCACGTTGAGGATGCCGTTGGCATCGATGTTGAACTCGACCTCGACCTGCGGCACGCCGCGGGGAGCGCTGGCGATCCCGGTGAGATCGAAGCGGCCGAGGCTGCGGTTGTCCTGGGCGAACTGGCGCTCGCCCTGCAAGACGTGGATGGTCACGCTGGTCTGGTTGTCGGCCGCGGTCGAGAAGACTTCCTTCTTGGCGGTCGGGATCGTGGTGTTGCGCGCGATGAGCGTGGTCATGACGCCACCGAGCGTCTCGACGCCCAGCGAGAGCGGCGTGACGTCGAGCAGGAGCACGTCCTTCACCTCGCCCTGCAGCACGCCACCCTGGATCGCCGCACCGATCGCCACGACTTCGTCGGGATTGATCGAGAGGTCGAGCTTGTCGGTGCGGAAGATCTCCTTGGCCATCTGCTGCACGCGCGGGATGCGGATGGAGCCACCGACCATGACGACTTCCTGGATGTCGCCCGCCGAAAGCTTGGCATCCTTGAGGCACTGTTCGCACGGCGTGCGCAGGCGATCGAAGAGGTCGTTGCACAGGCTCTCGAACGTGGCGCGCGTGACGGTGCACTGCAGGTGCTTGGGCCCGTTCTGGTCGGCCGTGATGAACGGCAGGTTGACCGAGGTCTCCATGGCGCTTGAGAGCTCGATCTTGGCCTTTTCCGCAGCTTCCTTCAGGCGCTGCAGGGCCATCGGGTCCTTGCGGACGTCGATGCCTTCCTTCTTGCGGAAGTCCTCGGCGATGAAGTCGATCAGGCGCTGGTCGAAGTCATCTCCGCCGAGGTGGCCGTCGCCATTGCTGGCGAGCACCTCGAAGACGCCATCGCCCACATCGAGCACCGAGATGTCGAAGGTGCCGCCACCGAGGTCGAACACGGCGATGCGCGCATTCTTCTTCTTCTCGAGGCCGTAGGCGAGTGCAGCGGCGGTGGGCTCGTTGATGATGCGCTCGACCTTGAGACCGGCGATCTCGCCAGCATCCTTGGTCGCCTGGCGCTGGCTGTCGTTGAAGTAGGCCGGCACGGTGATCACCGCGCGCTCGACCTTCTCGCCGAGGTAGTCCTCGGCGATCTTCTTGAGTTCCTGCAGCACCATCGCGCTGATCTCGGGCGGGGTGTACTGCTTGCCGCGGATGTCGACCTTGACGAGGTCATCGGCGCCGCCGAGCACGGAGTAGGGGACGGTCTTCTGCTCGCCCTGGACTTCGCCGGCGCGGCGGCCCATGAAGCGCTTGATGCTGAAGACGGTGTTCTTGGGATTGGTGACCTGCTGGTGGCGGGCTGGCTGGCCGACGAGGCGCTCACCCTTCTCGGTGAAGCCGACGACGGACGGAGTGGTGCGGTTGCCGCTGGCGTTGATCAGCACCTTGGGCTGGCCGCCTTCCATGATGGCGACGACGCTGTTGGTGGTGCCGAGGTCAATGCCGATGATCTTGCCGGTGGACATGGTTGGTGTTCCTTCTGCGCTGTCGGGGTTGCCGCGAGCGCGACCCTCCTATGCAACAGCCGTGCCAATCTGGTGCGACCCAAGTGTAGTCCGGTAACATCACGGACCCTCGACAAGGCCGCCAAGCAGTGGGGTGAGGCCCCACGACCCACCTATGCTCCGCCCAATGCCCTCTTCATCGCTCCTGGAAGCCGCCCTGCGCGCAGTGAGCGCCAGCGTTCGGGCCATCGGTTTGGTCACCCAGCACCCGCTCGGCCGCGTGCCCTGCATCAAGCCGGACGGATCGCCCGTGACGGCAGGGGACGTGGCAGCGCAGGCGGCGGCAGCCATCGTCCTTCGTCGCGAGCTTGGGCTCGCAGGTGTCGTGGGCGAGGAGTCGCCCACGAGCCTCGAAGGTCCTGACGCCGAGGCCATGCGAGCACTGGCGAGCAAGGCCGTGATCGGCGCGGTCGGGGGCTTCGACGGCGATCCGCTCGAGGCCTTGGCATGGAGGTCGCCTGCCGATGCGCGCGCGGGCTTCTGGACGCTCGATCCGATCGACGGCACGAAGGGCTATCGAAGCAGCCGGCACTATGCGGTGTGCCTGGCGCATGTGGATGCGCACGGCGTCACCCACGGCGTGCTCGGGCTCCCCACGCTGGTCGAGTCCATGGACCTGTCGTGCATCGGCGAGCCGCCCGGCGTGCTGATCGCCGCGACGCGCGGCGGCGGTTCGTGGCTGCATGATCCTGCCACGTTGGCACCGACGCGCCGCGTGATGCGTGGCCCGATGCACGGCGCGCTGCGGCTGCTCAACAGCGTCGAGCCGGGCGGGCGCACGGCGCGTGCCGCTGCGGTCGTCGAGTCGCTGGGGCGCCCATGGGAGACGATCGCGGTGGATTCGCAGCTCAAGTACGCGCTGGTGGCGCTGGGCGCGGGGGACTGCATCGTCCGCGTGCCCGGGAGCGTGCCTCGCGCAGAGCACGGGTGGGATCACGCGGCCGGCGTGCTCATTGCAACCGAAGCCGGCGCGGCGGCGAGCGATGCCGATGGGCGCGCGCTCGACTTCACGCTCGGTGAGGACATGACGGCCAACCAGGGCATCATCGTGTGCGATCCAACCGTGCACGCAGCACTGGTCGAAGCCGTGCGCGCTCAACGCGCGGCCGTGCGCGGCTGATCATGGTGCGTCGACTGGCGATCGTGCCCTGCACCGGCGCCGCGCTGGTCTGCCTGGCATGGGCTGCGGGCTGCTTGCTCAACGATCGATGGAGTTGGTCGCAGTGGCTGTGGTGGATCCCGGCGCCTGTGGCGCTGGCCAGCGCATTGTTCTGGCTCGTGAGCGCGCGGCTGCTCGTGCCGAGCACGCTGCGCCGCCGGGCGACCTTCGCGGCCGTGGCGGCGTTGGTCATCGCGTCGGGGGCCACGATGCGATCGTTCTCCTTCGTGAGCCGCGCGCATGGTCCGGACGCGCTGCACGTGCTCTGCTGGAACGCGCGCTGGCCCGGCGAGCAGGCTCGCGCGAGCGCTGAGGCGCTCTCGCCGTGGGCCGGTCGGGTCATGATCATCTCGAATCCCGGGCGCATCGCTGAGCACGCGTCGCTCTGGCTGCGCGAAGGCGAGCAACTCGCCGAGGCGGGCACCTTCCTGCTCACGGGTCCGGTCAAGGTGATCGAGGCCCGGCCCGTGGTGCAGGGCGACGATGGCTTTGCCACGCTCTTTCGGTTCGAGGCACAAGGCACCGGCCTGACCAGCGTGCTGGCGATCGATCTGCCGTCCAACCCGTTCCGGTCGCGGCACGCGGCGTTGGCACGGTTCGCCGCGCAGGTCCGTGCATCGGTCGATCTCCGAACGGTCGACCTCATTGTCGGTGACTTCAACTGCACACGCGGCAGCGCCAGCGTCCACGATGCCTTCCCGGAGTTTCGCGACGCATGGTCGTTGGCTGGCCAAGGCTGGGGCGCCAGCTGGCCCCGTGAGACGCCGATCCTGCACATCGACCTTGCTTTGGTGCGGGACGGTCTGCACGTGGAACGGTGCGAACTGCACGATCCCGGGGTAGGGCATCACCGGCTGAACACGCTGTCATGCTCGCGCGAGCGACGCTGAGCGCGGCGACGCGCTCGGGAGCGGCTGCGCCAGGGCTCAATGCCCCGACAGATCAGCCCAGAACTCGTCGTACCAAGCAGCAAGCTGGTCATTGCCCATCACGAACGATTCACGAGGCGTGACCAGCTTGGCGCGATCGTCGTACCACCAGCTCGTGGAGCCATCGGCATGCAGCGCGCAGCACCCGCAGGAGTGGTTGACGTCCGTGACGTCGCGCATGCCATCGGCCACGATCGCCGCGCGGGGATTCATCCACAGGCGCCGCACCGTGCCCCGGGCGTGGTCGATGTCACCGCAGTACTGGTAGTTGATGCTGATCTTGTTCTGCCCGCCGGCTGACCAAGCGGGCGCGTAGCGCTCGAAGGTGTGCTCGCCGTGATGGCTCGGGCAGTACAGCGTTCGCGGCAACACGTAGTTCATCGGGCCCGCCAGGATGCCCAGGCCATCCCAACGGGAACCATCTTCGTTCTGGAAGATCTGTTCCGTGCCCAATCCGGGCGGCAGCGGATCCGCGACCACCACATTCGCCGACATCATCTCCGAAGGCAGGCCCTGTCCGCGCGAGTACACCGTCTCGGGAAGTCGATCCTCGTAGGACGACCCGTACATCGCCACGGCCAAGCCGATCTGGTGCAGGTTCGAACTGCACTCGATGCGATTGGCCTGCTCGCGTGCCGCCCGCACCGCGGGCATGAGCATGCCCAGCAACACGGCCGTGATGCCGATCGTGACCAGCAGCTCAATCAACGTGAACGCGCGCGCGGACGGAGCGATGGCTCCGCACCCACGAGTTCGGCAAGGCCCAGACTGTCGCAAGGACGGTGCTGGCATTGGGGCCTCCGGCCATTATTGGCCGCCCCTTCGCCGCCTCCGAGATGTATGGACTATGTCACGGTTGCGCAAAAGCGCGAAAGTTTTTCCCCAACTATTTGCGCAACCCATGGGCGGTGGCACGTTCCTTCCCGAGTGGAGAAAGACGCCGCCCCGCCTGATGGGGGAGGTGCCACGGAGTCAAGGTCGCCGCACGCGGCGATTCGAAGTTGGATCCACCCCTCCGGTGGATTGAAGTGGGTAGAGCCCGTTTGTTCGGGCAGGAAGAGGGAAAAGATGACCGACATTGACCAGCTGCTCATGCAGCGCGTTGCTCAGGCGGACGAAAAGGCCGTCTTGGAGCTCTACGATCGATTTGGAGCCTTGGTCTACAAGAGCTGCCTGACCACCCTGCGCGTCCGCGCCGAGGCCGAGGATGCCGCCCAAGATGTCTTCGTGCAGATCTGGCGGACCGCCGACAAGTACGACCCGCAGCGCGCCAAGCTGGTGACGTGGGTCATGCTGATCACGCGTCGTTGCCTGATCGACCGCCTTCGCCGCAAGAAGGTGCGCCCAACCATGGCTGGCCTCACGCCCGAAATGGCGAACGAGGTCCGCGATGAATCGTCGCAGGAGCCCGTGCCGAGCGACCTGTCGCCCGACATGCGCCGTCGCCTGGCCGACCTGCCGGAGCAGCAGCGTGTCGTCATCGAGCGCGTCTACATGCAGGGCTACAGCCTGCGCGAGGTCTCGGAGCAGACCGGTCTGCCGCTGGGGACCGTGAAGAGCGCCCTCAGCCGCGGCCTGCAGCGTCTCCGGGACCGATATGGAATTGATCGCGCAATCGGGTGATTGCTGCCTCCTGACGGAACAGGCCTGCGTATAGGCAGGTGAAGAAAGCTGGGTTGGGCGGCCGATTCCTCGGCCGGGAAGAGAGAGGTCACGCGCAATGCTGTTGTGGCATGCGCAAGGGAGTTGTATCCATGACCGTGCCACCGACCCGCGACGAACTACTCGAACTCGCTGAACTCGATGCCCTAGGGGCTCTCGAACCCGCTGAACAGGCCAGGTTCGAACGAGGCCTTCGCGAGGCATCGCCTGCGCTGCGTGCCGAACTGCACGCGATCCAGGATGCCACGGTCCTTGATCCCATCGGCCTGTGCGATGAGGAGCCCGAGGCCGGCCTCAAGTACAAGGTCATGGCGCGCATCGCCGATGCCGTGACCGAAAGCGAGTCTGAACTCGCGCCGATCGCCTCGATCGGTCGGCCTGTGGCGCCGCAGCGCCCGGCGCCCATCGTGGCCCCGATCGTCGCCCCGGCGGCGCTGAATGCACCGGTTGCTCCGGCTGCAATCGCGCCGGTGGCCGCAGTCGCCGCCGCGCGCGACGCCGATGTGCTCGAGCGCGTGACGCAGGCCGCTGAACAGTCCGAACTCGAGCGGCTGCGTTCGATGCTGGATCGTGCGCGTAGTCATGGCTACATGCTGCGCGCCGCGTGCATCGCGCTGGCCTCGTGCCTGGTCGTGGCGGGCTACGCGCTCGCCCGGCAGGACAGCTACACCCAGCGGGTCACGCTGCTGGCCATCTCCCAATCATCGCGCGAGGACCTGAAGGCGTTGCTCGGGCCGACCATCGAGCCGTTCCTTCGCGATGGCATTCCGTCCACCGCGTTGTCCGGTGTGGCCGCTGCTTCGACGGGTGGTGTGATCGTCTGGGCCGACCCCATCACGGGCAACGCGTTCATGGCGATGATCGGCCTGGATGGTTCGCGCAACTTCGAGATGGTTGTTCGAGATTCGGCCAAGGGCTCGGAGGCGCGCGTCATCAAGAGCGGCATCAAGGCCCATGGTCCGCTGTCGGGCATGCTGCTCCAGGGTGTGGGCAATCTCACTGGACTGATCATCGAACTGCGCGATCCGAACACGGGAACGGTGCTCTATCGAGGCCGATTGCCCTGAGTCATCGCCAGCGTCGGCAAGACTCTCACGAAGTCAACTCGCCCGTCGCAGCCACTCGTCTTCGAGCTCAGACAATCGCGCCTGCAACGAGGATCGCTCCTCGTTCAGGCGCTTGACCTTGTCGCCGTCGCGGTAGACCGTCGGGTCGGCGAGCTCGGCGTCGAGCGCTTCCATCCGATCGGTCGACTTCGCGATCTCCGCGTTGAGCTTCTCATCCGAAAGCTTGGAGTGGGCGCCCTTGGGTGCAGGCGACTTCGCCGACGGCGCGGCCTTGGCCGGCTGCGCGGGAGCGGCCGCGGCTTTCACGGGAGCGGCCGGAGCTGACGCTGGGGACGCCGCCGCAGGAGCAGTGGCCTGTGCAGCCTTGCGTCGATCGCGTTCGGCGTCGGCTCGGCGGCGCGATTCGGCTTCCTTCGCGCGTTCGGTGCGCTTGGCTTCCCACTCGGAGTAGCGGCCTTGGAAGAACTCGACGTGGCCTTCGCCATCAAAGGCGATCAGACGGTCGCACGTCGTCTCGAGCAGCGCACGGTCGTGGCTGATGAGCAGCAGCGCGCCGTCGTAGCCGCCGTGCTCCGAGCGAGGCGCGAGCGATTGCTCGAGACGCTCGGCGCTGGGGATGTCGAGGTGGTTCGTCGGCTCGTCGAGGACGAGGATGTTGTTGGCGCCGGCGACCAGGCCCGCGATGACCGCGCGCGTGCGCTCGCCGCCGGAGAGCGCGCCGAGCGGCTTCTCCTGCGCTTCGCCGCTGAAGAGGAACGCACCCGCGAGGTTGCGCGCTTCCTGCTCGTTGAGCTTCATGCCGTTCGATCGCGGCGGGACCGCTTGCTGCAGGTACTGCCACACCGTGAGTGAACCATCGAGGTGATCGTGGGTCTGGCGGAACCAGCCGCTCCGCAGTCGCGGTGCGCGCTTGATCTCGCCGCCGTCGGGCTCGAGTTCGCCGAGCAGGATCTTGACCAGCGTTCTCTTGCCGCAGCCGTTGGGCCCGATGATCCCGATGCGCTCGCCCGTCTTGATGAGGTCGTCTTGCCCTGAGAAAAGCGTGCGAGCTCCATAGGACTTGC
>JASGCG010000026.1 GCA_030054235.1 Bacteroidia bacterium | reverse complement strand
TTGAACTTCAGTGCGCCATCGGTGCTGCCCATCGGCAATCCTGCCCAGCGCAACCTCACGGTCCTGCTGACGTATCGCCGACCTGCATCGATCACTCCACCCTACACCCCGGTGGCCAACGAGCCGGAATCCGGAGTGGATCTGGACCCGACCGACAACTGTCGCCTTGAGACACGGTTGGTGCCTGCTGCAGCGGGGCCTCCACCATGGGACGTGATCATCGATGCGGTGAGCCTCCGAAGGAGCACGACCGCACTTGAGACGTTTGGTTGCAACTATTGCCCTGCCGATGACTTCGCGGTCGGTCCCGTGAGCGTCGCTTCGGGTGCCGTGACCGTGAACCAGGCACCGCTGCATGCGTGGCGTTGCGAGGGCAATGGTGCGGACCGTGGTTCGTGGCGAGCACTGATCCAGGAACCGGCACTTGGTGTCGACACTCCCGGCCGTGTGAATCGAGCGTGCGATGCAGTGACGCCGTTCTGCGGACAGGCCACGGCCGGTGATTGCCTGACAGCCCACCCAACTGCAGCCTGCAGCGACGCTGCCTGCTGCTCCGCGGTCTGCTTGCTCGACCCCAACTGCTGCATCGCATCGTGGGATGCCGACTGTGCCTCGCAGGCCAGCGTGGAGTGCCTCGAGTGCGGCGGGAGCGGAGCTGGCGACTGTTTCGTTGCCAGTGACCTCCCTGCATGCGACGACCAAGCGTGCTGCGAGCTCGTCTGCGCCGCCGATCCGCCGTGCTGCATCCTCGACTGGGACGAGGTCTGCGTGCAGATCGCTCGGGAGCAGTGCCTCGCCTGCGGTGATCCGGTCGGGAGTTGCTTCGTCGAGCACCCGCTCCCCAACTGCGACAATGCGGACTGCTGCGACACCGTGTGCGACATCGAGCCCAGCTGCTGCGTGCTGGCCTGGGATGCGCCGTGCGTGGAGCTGGCCATCGCCGAGTGCGAGGACCTCGGCTGCGGCTCGCCCAATGCAGGCGATTGCTGCTTGAGCCACCCGACGCCGTTCTGCCGGGATGCGACCTGCTGCGAACTGGTGTGCGCTGCTGACGAGTTCTGCTGCCTCGTCCGCTGGGACCTTGCGTGCGCGCTGCTGGCGGCGGAGAACTGCACGGGAATCTCCTGTGTCTGTGGCGATCCGGCCTCAGGCGACTGCTTCACCGTCCATGACGGGGTGGGCTGCAGCAACCAGGTCTGCTGCGACACCGTCTGCACGTATGACTCGTTCTGCTGTGCAGTCTCGTGGGATGCCGCGTGCGTGACCGGGGCAGAGGCGCGCTGTGCCCAGATCCCGGAGTGCCAAGGAACCCCGTTCGATCCGGTCTTCGGAAGTTGCTTCGTGCCGCACCCGAACACGACCGGCTGCGACGATCCAAATTGCTGCGACGAGACCTGCTTCGCCGATCCGCGTTGCTGCGAGGTGGCCTGGGACATTGCCTGCGCGGCCTTCGCGACCTCGAACTGCAATGGTTGCGGCGACCTGCTGAGCGGCTCCTGCTACAGCAGCCATGGCCTGCCGACCTGCAGCGACGCCAAGTGCTGCCAGATCGTCTGCGAGATCGATCCCTTCTGCTGCGAAGAGCAGTGGGACGGAACCTGCGTCGAGGAGGCGACAGACCGGTGCAGCGGTGCGATCGAGTCGTGCGGCGATGACAGCCTGCGTTCCTGCTTCGTCGCGTCGACCGCCGCAGCCTGCGCGGATTCCGCGTGCTGCGACTTCATCTGCGGGAGTATCGACCCGTATTGCTGCGAAGTCAGCTGGGATGCCATCTGCGTTCGCATGGCAGTGCAGGGGTGCGATGTTCCCGGCGGTTCGCAGGGGGGCAACGGCGACTGCCTGACGGTCCATGTGACCCGCAGCTGCGCCAACGAGGCATGTGCCGCAGCAGTCTGCAGTGTGGAGCCGGACTGCTGCCAGGTGGGATGGGACGAGCGTTGCGTTGAGGTGGCTCTGTCGATCTGCATCGCACCGAACACCTGCCCCGGAACGGGCTCGTGCTTCAGCCAGCACCAGTCGCCCGGCTGTGACGACCCCTATTGCTGCAACGTGGTGTGCTCCTTCGATCCGGACTGCTGCACCAACCGGTGGGACAGCGGCTGCACTGGTCTTGCGGGCAACCTCTGCGAGAAGCAGGATCCCGAGTGGAACTGCCCGTGCGTGGGCAGCTGCTTCACGGAGCATGCCGAGACTCCGGGGTGCGAGGAGTTGGCGTGCTGCACTGCGGTCTGTGCGCAGCTGCCCGGCTGTTGTGTCGACGGGTGGGATCTGGCATGCGCCACGCTTGCCCGGTCGATCTGCTGCGGCACGGTCGGATGCGCCAGCGGCTGCAACGGTTCGTGCCTGCTTCCTCACGAGACGCCGTACTGCGATGATCCCTACTGCTGCGAGGCGGTGTGCCAGACTGAGCCATTCTGCTGCGAGATCGCCTGGGACGGCCTCTGTGCGGACTTGGCCGGCGAACGATGCGCACAAGGCTGCGGCTCACCTGAGGCGCCAAGCTGCTTCACCGATCACTTCACCCCCGGATGCAGCGACTTCGAGTGCTGCCGGATCGTGTGTGAGATGGATTCCTACTGCTGCGAATCGGAATGGGATCCCACGTGCGTGGAACTGGCCAACGCCAAGTGCAACGTGCCGGTGTGCGGTGATGATGGCTTGGGCGACTGCTGCGAGCCCCATCAAGGCCCGTGGTGCGCCGATCGCCAGTGCTGCGAGGCGGTCTGCGCGCAGGACCAGTTCTGCTGCGAGTTCGAGTGGGACGAGACGTGCGTGCAGCTCACCTACGAGTTCGACACCTGCGGCTGCCGGCTCGAATGCGGCGATCCGTGCGCGCTGACCTGCTGCGAGCCGCACTTCGGCCCGGCCTGCAACGACGAGGAGTGCTGCAACCGCGTCTGCCTGATCGACACCTACTGCTGCGACACGTCGTGGGACGAGACCTGCGCCAGCTTTGCGATCCAGAACTGCTATGAGAAGGACGAGGCGTGCCCGCTCCGCTGCGGCCTGCCAGAAGCCGGCAGTTGCTGCGTGCAGCACCCCGGCGGCGGCTGCGAGAACAAGGCGTGCTGCCAGGAGGTCTGCGCGGTCGACTTCTACTGCTGCCAGGTGCAATGGGATGCCTCGTGCGTCGAACTGGCGGTCAAGGTGTGCGACGGCGACCTGTGCGACGGCGAGTCGTGTGGTTCGCCGCTGGCAGGATCGTGTTTTGAGGAGCGCACGACCCCGTACTGCAACAACTTCCGATGCTGCAACGTGGTCTGCAGCTACGAGCCGCTGTGCTGCTCGACGGCGTGGGATGCCACGTGCGTGCAGTACGCCGAGGCGCTCTGCACGTCCTTCACGGGCGATCTTCCCGAGCCGCCGCCGGCGGGCCAGAAGGGCAACCAGTTCCGCGAGCGCGGTGAGGGTCTGCGCCGAGCCAAGCCGTCGGGCAGGCCGCTTGACCTGAAGAAGCTCCGCGGAGCACAGGCTGCGCCGAGCGTTCCGTCCACGCCGGTGACGCCGCCACCCGCGACCGTCAAGCCCGGCAAGCCGGCCAAGTGAGTTGAGCCAAGCGGACCAAGCGCGTGATGTCGGGCTGTTCGCCCCGGGCGTGGTCACGCACTGACGAGCGTCTGCGTGCGCTCTGGCCCCACACTGACCATCGACACCGGCACGCCCACGTGCTGCTCGACGGCGTCGAGGTAGTCGCGCGCAGCCTGGGGCAGGGCAGCGCGATCCGGCAGGTCGCTGACCTGCTCGGTCCAGCCCTTGAAGGTCGAGTAGACCGGTGTGGCGCCTTCGAGCCGCTTGGCATCGGGAATGAAGCGATCTGTGACCGTGCCATCGGCTAGGCGATAGTGCGTGCAGATGCGGAGCTCGTCGAAGCCCGTGAGCACGTCGAAGAGCGTGCAGGCGATCTCGGTGGCACCGCAGACCATGGCGCTGTAGCGCACCGCGACCAAGTCGAGCCAGCCGCAGCGACGGGGGCGACCGGTGGTGGTGCCGTACTCGCGGCCGCGTTCGCGGATCGTCGAGCCGGTCTGGTCCAGCAGCTCGGTCGGAAAGGGGCCGGCGCCCACGCGCGTGCTGTAGGCCTTCATGATTCCGATGACGCGCTGCAGCGATCGGCCCGGAATGCCCGTGCCGGAGTGGATCCCGGCGGTCGAGCAGTTCGAGCTCGTGACGTAGGGGTACGTGCCGTGGTCGATGTCGAGCAGGCACGCGTTCGCGCCCTCGAACAGCAGGCTCTTGCCTGAGCGCTGGCAGTCGTGCAGGTGATAGACGGTGTCGCGCACGTGCGGGCGCAGGCGCTCGCCGAGTGCCGCGTAGCGCGCGGTCAGCGCCGCAGGATCGAGCGGCGGGGCCTGGACCCCGAGTGCCTTCAGTTCTTCGGTCCGCAGGCGGCAGATGACCTGGAGCCGGCTCGCGAGGTAGTCGGCATCGAGCAGATCGCCCATGCGGATCGCCGTCGAGCGGTGGACCTTGTCGGCGTAGGCGGGGCCGATGCCGCGGCGCGTCGTGCCGATCGAGAGGTTGCCGCGCTCGCCGGCGGTCACGCCCGAGAGGTACTCCTCGAGCGCTGCATCCTGTTCCTTGTGGTACGGCATGACCACATGCGCCCGGTCGGAGATGACCAGGTTGGTGCCGACCTTGATGCCGCGGGCCTCGAGGCCCTCCATCTCCTGGATCAGTTTCTCGGGGTCGACCACGACGCCGTTGCCGATGACGCACGACTTGTCGGGGTAGAGGATCCCGCTGGGGATCAGGTGCAGCGCGTAGCGCTGGTCGCCAACCACGACCGTGTGGCCGGCGTTGGCGCCGCCGTTGTATCGCACGATCACATCGTGGCCGGCGGTGAGGACATCGACGATCTTGCCCTTGCCCTCATCGCCCCATTGGAGCCCGACGACGGCGGTGGTGTGCGGTGCGTGCTGCATGAAGCGGGGGATGCTAACGGCGCGTGGGGCTAGGCTGCAGGCATGGAACCCGTGCACTTGCCGCAAGCCGCCGGTGGTCCGGCCACGGCGCAGCCGCTTTCGTCGTGGCTGCCGAAGCTCGCGGCGGCCAGGCCCGCCGGTGCGTACGTGCACGTACCGTTCTGCTTCCACAAGTGCCACTACTGCGACTTCTACTCCTTCGTCGACACGAAGGATCGCCAGGACGCGTTCGTCGATCGGCTCCTGGCCGAGGCCCGTGCGATGGCCACGCTGGTGCACGCACCACTCACGACGCTCTTCGTGGGTGGCGGGACGCCGACGCTGCTCACGGATGAGCGGCTCGCGCGACTCTTGCGCGGGTTGCGTGAGCTGTTGCCCTGGGCCGATGGCGCCGAATGGACCGTGGAGGCGAATCCCGAGACGGTGACGGCATCGAAGGCCGATGTGCTCGCATCCTGCGGCGTCACGCGCGTGAGCATGGGTGCGCAGAGCTTCCAGCCGGCGCTCTTGCGCCAGCTCGAACGCCACCATGAGCCGGCATCGGTCGCGCGCGCGATGGGATGGCTCCGCGCGGCCGGGATCGCGCGCCTGAACATCGATCTCATCTTCGCGGTGCCGACGTCGACGATCGACCAGTGGCAGGACGATCTTGCGCAGGCGCTGGCGCTCGCGCCCGATCACCTCTCGTGCTACGGGCTGGTGTACGAGCCGGGCACGCCGCTGCGGGCGCGCCTCGAGGCTGGTGGCGTCGAGCGGCTGGACGAGGACCTTGAGGCAAGCATGTATGAGCACACGGTCGCCACGCTTGCGGCGGCCGGCTACCACCACTACGAGATCAGCAATTGGGCCAAGCCCGGGCAGGAGTGCCGTCACAACCTGCTGTACTGGGAGGACGGCGAGTGGATCGCCCTCGGCCCGAGCGCCAGCGGCCACGCAGCCGGCCTGCGCTGGAAGAACGTGGCCGTGCTGCAGGAATGGCTCGATCAAGGGCCGTGGCCGCCCGTGCGCAGCGTCGAGGCGCTCGACGAGGACGGCCGGATCGGCGAGGCGTTCCTGATGGGGCTGCGGCTGCTGGACGGCATGCGCTCGGAGCGCGTGCAGGCCCTGTTGGGTCGGGGGACTCGTGCAGCGCAGCGCAAGGCGGCCATCGATGCGGCCATCGCGCGCGGCGACATGGAGTGGTTGGGCGATCGGCTGCGCTTCTCGGAGCGCGGCGTGCTGACGAGCGACAGCGTGCTGCGCGAGCTGCTCTAGCGCAGCCGGAAGGGGCGCTCAGCGACCCGTGAAGAACTTCTTCACGGCGTGCACCGTGACATCGCGGCCGATGGCGGCGATTGACTCGGTGAGCGGGATCTCCTTCGGGCAGACCTTCACGCAGTTCTGCGCGTTGCCGCAATCGTTCACGCCGCCCTCGCCGGTGAGCACCTCGAGCCGTGCTTCCTTCTCGGTGGCGCCGGTCGCGTGCATGTTGAAGAGGCGCGCCTGGTTGATCGCGGCTGCGCCGACGAACGACGTGTCCCAGGCCTTCGGATCGGCTTCCTTCTGGTACTGCGGGCACGCCTCGAGGCAGCAGCCGCAGGACATGCAGGTGCTCATGACGTAGCGCGTTTCCTGGCGATCCGGGGTTTCCTGAGGGCCCGCACCGAGGTTGTACGTGCCATCGATCGGGACCCAAGCCTTGACGCGGCGCAGTGCCGCGAACATGCGCTCGCGATCGACGGAAAGGTCGCGGACCACAGGGAACTTGCCCATGGGTTCGATGGTGATGGTGTTGTCCTCACCCACGATCTGGCCGATCAGCGCGCTGCAGGCGGGGCGCACGCGGCCGTTGATGACCATGGCGCACGAGCCGCAGACTTCCTCGAGGCAGCCGCTGTCGTAGACGACCGGCGTGGTCGCGGAGCCCTCGGTCGTGACCGGGCGAGCGGCGATCGACTGGAGCACGCTGATGAGGTTCGCGGTGTCCTGGGTTTCGACCTGGAAGGACTCCCAACGAGGCTGCTCGGTCGGGCCGTTCTGGCGCTTGATCGTGACGGTGATCGTGCGGACGGGGTTGGCCGAGGTGGTGTTGGGCGAAGCGATCATGGCTGCCCGATTCTAGGCTCGCAGGTCGCTCACGGTGGCTCGCCCGGGCCCCCCGGCGGTCCGACTCGGGCAATTGCGCAAACCCGACCCCGGGTTCGGCCGATAGGTGGGTCATGGCCATGCCCGCACTGCTCAGGCTGCTCCGCCCCGGCGACTGGACCAAGGGCGTCTTCGTCCTGGTGCCGATCGTCTTCTGGCTGGCCGGCGAGGGCCGCGGCGTCGAACGCGCGGTCGTCGATGCCAAGCTCAGGCTGGCGCTCATGGCCTTCGTCGCGATCGGCCTGGTCGCCAGCGGCTGGTACGCCCTCAACGATGCGTGGGACGCCGCCGAGGACCGCCTGCATCCGACCAAGCGTCGACGCCCCGTGGCCAGCGGTGCGGTGTCGGCGGTCACGGCGACGCTCGTCGGTGTAGGGTGCATGCTCGTGGGGTTGTCGATGGGCTTTGCCGTGGGCAACGGGGCAGGATGGCTCGTCGCCGCGTACGCCGTGCTGCAGGCCGGCTACAACCTGACGCTCAAGCGTCGCGCGTACCTCGATGTGGCGACGATCGCCCTGGGGTTCACGCTGCGCGCGGTCGTGGGTGCGGTCGCGATCGACGTGCGCATCTCGGTGTGGCTTGTGCTCTGCGTCTTCTTCCTCACGCTGTTCCTCGGTTTCGTGAAGCGAACCTGCGACCTGGTGGCTGCGCAGCGCGAGGGCGGCGGTTGGCGGCAGCGCGCGGGCTACGGGGATGAGCAAGAGCTGCAGTTCCTGCTGGCGATCTCGGCGTGCATGGCCGTGCTCATGTACCTGCTCTACGCGCTCAGCGACCACGCGAAGAGCCTCTATGGCGCCGGGGCCGCGGGCCTGGCGTTGCTCACGCCGTTCGTACTGCTGGTCGTGTACCGCTTCTACCACCGTGCCCGCCGAGGACTGAGCGACAGCCCGCTCGAGGTGCTGCGCACGGATCGCACGGCGCTCGTGGGCATGGCGTGCTTCGTCGCGGGGACGTGGGCGAGCCTCTACTGGCCCCAAGCCAAGCAGTGGCTGGAGCGACTCTTCATCGCATGACAGGCTGATGTACCGGAGGCGCATCGCCTCCGCGCACAGAGCGTTCGCCTGCCTCGTCAGCTCGCGTCGGGACTCGCTGGCACAGCCACCTTGGGCGCAGGAGCGCCGGCGGGGGCCTCGACCTTGCCGTACGTGCGAGCGCGTGGCTGCACGAGCGCGGTGTCGACGTCCTCGAAGCTGATGCTGCAGCCGCCCGAAACCGGGTCGTACGCCGCGACGGTCGACTTGAGGAAGCGCTCGTCGTTGCGGGTCGGATAGTCCGTGCGGTAGTGGCTGCCGCGGCTTTCCTTGCGCTCGATCGAACCCTCGATGATGGCTTGGGCCAGGATCACCATGTCCGCCACGGCGCGGGCGTACGAGAGATTCTGGTTGGTCCACATGCCCGTGTCGGACAGGCTCATGCGGCGCGAGCGGTCGCGGAGGTCGGCCAGCTTGGCGCGCGCCTGCATCAGGCGGGCCTCGCTCTTCACGACGGTGGCGGCGGCGGTCATCTCGTCGCCGAGTTCCTTGCCGATCTGATACGGGTTCTCGCCGCCGGTGCCCGTGGCGAGCGACTGCATGCGCGCCTGCTCGGCTGCGACGCCGTCGTCATAGACCTGCTGCGGCACGGCGTCGACCGCGTGCTCCTTGGCCCACGCCGCCACGCTCGCGCCGGAGAAGAGGCCATCGAAGATGCAGCTGAGCAGCGCATTCGCGCCGAGGCGGTTCGCGCCGTGGAACTGGTAGTTGACCTCGCCGAAGGCATAGAGCCCCGGGATGTTGGTCATCATGTTGTTGGGTGCGCCATAGACCATGCCCTGGTGATCGGGCTTGGCGGTGTACGTGGTCCACAGGCCGCCCATGCTGTAGTGCATGCCGGGGAAGATGCGCATCGGCACTTCCGAGGGCTCCTCGCCCACGAACTTTCGGTAGATCTCGACGATGCCGCCGAGCTTGCGGTCCATGTACTCGCGGCCGAGGTGGGTGAGGTCGAGGTAGACCTGGTTCTGCCCGCCCACGCCCATGCCCTGGTTCACGCAGACATCGAAGATCTCACGCGTGGCGATGTCGCGCGGGACGATGTTGCCGTACTTGGGGTACTTCTCCTCGAGGAAGTACCAGCGCTCGGCGTCGGGGATCTGTCGCGGATCGCGCTGATCGCCCTTGCGGCGGGGGACCCACACGCGGCCTCCTTCGCCGCGGGCGCTCTCGCTCATCAGGCGGAGCTTGTCGTGGCCGGGGATCGCCGTGGGGTGGACCTGGATGAACTCGCCGTTGCCGTACCACGCACCGAGCTGGTAGCACCGGCTGGCGGCGCCGCCGGTGCACATGACGCTGTTGGTGCTCTTGCCGAAGACGAGGCCACAGCCGCCGGTGGCCATGACGACCGCGCTCGCGCGGAACGCGCGGACCTGCATGGTGCGAAGGTCCTGGGCCACGATGCCGCAGCACGTGCCATCGGCCGCGATGAGCGGACGCAGGAACTCCCAGTGCTCGTACTTGGTGACCTTGCCTTCGGTCTCGAAGCGGCGCACCTGCTCGTCGAAGGCGTAGATGAGCTGCTGGCCGGTGGTGGCGCCGGCGAAGTGCGTGCGCTTGTAGAGCGAACCGCCGAAGAGGCGCAGGTCGCGCTGGCCTTCCTTCGTGCGATTGAACGGCACGCCCATGCGATCGAGCAGGTCGATGATGCGCGGCGCCCAGTGCGCCATCTCGTACACCGGCGGCTGGTTGGCGAGGAAGTCGCCGCCGTAGATGGACTCGTCGAAGTGCTCGTACTCCGAATAGCCCTGCTGCCGGGCGATCTCGTTGCACGCGTTGATGCCACCCTGCGCGCAGACGCTGTGCGAGCGCTTCACGGGGACGATGCTGAAGAGGTCGACCTGGACGCCGAGTTCGGCGGCCTTCACGGCGGCGCCGAGGCCGGCAAGGCCACCACCGACGACGATCACGCGGGACTGCTTGGTTGCCATGGTTCGTGCTCCGGTTGATTCAAGGCCGTGCGTGGACGGAAGTCAATGCGAGGCGGAGGATTCGGTGACCTGTCCGGCGAGCTGGTCCTCGACCTGACGGGCCTCTTCGGGATCGAGGGTCACGAAGCCGATGACGGCCGACGTGCCGGCAATGGCCAGCGCCACGCCGATGGCTGCGCAGACCTGTCCCCAGCGGCGTTGCGCGCCGGTCGAGACCGTGAGGCCCCAGGTGATGGCGGCGGTCCACAGGCCGTTGGCGAAGTGGAAGACCAAGCACAGCACGCTGAAGAGGTAGAGCATGGCGATGGTCGTGCCCAGCAGGCCATCCTGCATGTGCGACGCGGTCGAGCTCGCGGCGTGCGCGGCATCGAAGGTCGGCAGCAGGCCACCGTAGGTCCAGCCCCAGCGCAGGCTGCTGACGTGGGCGAAGATGAACGCCACGCCGACGTAGCCGGTCATGCGCTGCAGCCAGTAGCGGTAGTTGCCTTGGTACGCGTAGCGATCGACGTTGCTCTTGCCGGTGCGCGCGAAGTAGACGCCGAGGATCGCGTGGAAGGCGATCGGCAGCCAAAGCACGAAGATCTCGACGAAGACCAGCGCGGGCAGGTTGTGGATGAAGTCGACCTCGTGCTGGAAGGTGGCGACGCCGGCGGCATCACTGCCGTACTGCGCGACCACGTCTCCGAACTTGCCCTTGTTGAGCGTGGAGCCCCAGACGATGC
>JASGCG010000367.1 GCA_030054235.1 Bacteroidia bacterium | reverse complement strand
CACGCCGCGACCATGGTCACGGCCGGCGTGTACCTCATTGCCCGCATGTTCCCGGTCTTCATCGTCAATCCCGAAGCGCACGCCGCGGTCGCGTGGGTCGGCGGGCTGACGGCGCTGCTTGCCGCGACCATCGGCATGGCGCAGTACGACATGAAGCGCATCTGGGCGTATTCGACGATCTCCCAGCTGGGCTACATGTTCCTGGGCCTCGGTGTGGGCACCACGTTCGGGGCGTCGTATCACGTCTTCACGCACGCGTTCTTCAAGGCCCTGCTCTTCCTGACCGCCGGTGCCGTGATGCACGGGTTCGCCGGCCAGCTCGACATCCGCAAGCTCAGTGGCTTGCTGAAGGTTCCGGGCTTCCGTCTCGTGAGCCTGCTTGCGGTCCTGGGCTGCTTCTGGCTGGCCGCGTTCCCCTTCACGGCGGCGTTCTTCAGCAAGGATGAGATCCTGGTCTCGGCCTTCACGGCGAAGGACGAGCGGGTCCATGTCCTGGGCTGGATCGGCCTCGTGGTTGCCGCGCTGACGGCGTACTACACCTTCCGCGTCGGCTTCCGGGTCTTCTTCGGGCCGGTCAAGTACGAGCCTGGCGATGAGCACCATGGCCACGATGATCACCAGGATCATGGCCACGATCACGGTCACACGCATGGTTCGCATGGCGCTTCCGCTGCGCATGGCGGTCACGGTCACCACGGCGAGTTCCACCCGCACGGCCCCCGCTGGGCCATCCGCGTGCCGCTCGTCCTGATCGCCGTTGGCGCGATTCTCGCCGGCTGGCCGAGCTACCGCACGATGCTCAACCACGACGAGCCGAACTGGGTCAAGACCCAGGTCGCGCAGTCGAGTGCGTTCCAAGGCGTTGCGGCCGACTCGCACGGCTCGCATGATGATCACGCAGCAGCAGGGACCGCTGCCGGCACGGATCACGCCCACGCCGATCACGGCCACTTGGTGCTCGGCATGGATGCACACACTGCCGTCGGTCGGCTCGGTTCGCTCGCGTGCATCGCGGGGATCTTGGTGTCGCTCTACCTGCACCTCATCAACCGTGGTGCCGCCGACGCCTTGCGTCGCACCCTGATGGGTTCGATCGCCACGCGGTGGATCGTCGTGGGTGCCGAGCGCAAGTGGCTGGTCGACGAGTTCTACGACTGGGTCATCCGTCTGCCGTTGCGGCTGGTGGCGAACATCCTGTCCGCCATCGATGAGTTGCTCCTTGATGCGGGCATCGTGAACGGCATCGGCGCCCTTCCGGCCGCCTTCGGTCGGCTCTTCCGGCCGCTCTACGGCGGTGTCGTGCAGGGCTACGCGGTCACTATGGCCGGTGGCGTGGCCTTGGTCGCTGCGTGGGTGATCTGGATCTGGCTGCGGGGAGCGAACTGAACATGAACCTCATCTGGGCATCCATCCTGATTCCTGTCGCGACCGCTGCGGTGATCGCGGTGGCCAACGCACGGGCGGCGCGCAGCCTCGCCGCGCTCGGCTCGCTGGCAAGCCTTGGTGCGCTGGCCGTGTTCGCATGGCAGTTCCCTGCGTGGTCGACCGGTGCGGTCTTCCCTGAGCCGTGCGGCTGCGCGTGGCTTGCGTCCATCAACGCCACGCTCGGTGTCGGGTTCGATTCCGTCAGCCTCCTGCTGGCGCTGCTCGAAGCGTTCCTGATCCCGATCTGCGTGATCGGTTCGTGGAGCGCGATCTCCGACCGCCAACGTGAGTACTACGGCTGGTTCATGCTGCTGCATGCCAGCATCCTGCTGGCCTTCGCGGCCCGCGACGTGCTGCTCTTCTACGTCGGCTACGAGTTCACGCTCGTTCCGCTGCTCTTCATCATCGCCATCTGGGGCGGGCCGGAGCGTCGGCAGGCAGCGCACAAGCTGTTCCTCTACACGTTCCTGGGATCGCTCTTCTTCCTCGGCTCGATCCTCTTCGTGGGTTGGCAGCACCACGCCTCGACGGGGCTCTGGAGCTGGGACATGGGCACGCTGTCCACGTTTGCCAGCGCGCGCCTCCCGGCCAACACGCAGTTCTGGCTCTTCGCCGCGCTGCTCGCCGGCTTCGCCGTCAAGGTTCCGCTCTTCCCCGTGCACACGTGGCTCCCCTTGGCCCACAACCAGGCTCCGACGGCCGGTTCGGTCATCCTCGCCGGCACGTTGCTCAAGCTCGGCACCTACGGCATCTTCCGTTTGGCGCTGCCGATGGCACCCGAGGGCGGTGCCGCGCTGGCCGTGCTCGCCTCGATCCTGTGCACGGTGGCGGTCGTCTATGCGGCGCTCATCTGCTGGGTGCAGACGGATGCCAAGAAGCTCGTGGCGTACTCCTCGGTGAGCCACCTCGGGATCTGCATGCTCGGCCTCTTCGCGCTGAATCCCGTCGGTGCGCAGGGCAGCGTGCTCTACATGA
>JASGCG010000366.1 GCA_030054235.1 Bacteroidia bacterium | reverse complement strand
TCGATCGCCCGTGCCACGCTGGCACCCATGGTGGCATCCCACACCCGCTGGCTGCGCAGCATGCGGTCGACCTGATCGTCGGGCACGGCGGCATCGGAGCCGCGCATCTCCTGCATCAGTTCGGCCAGACGGTGGCGATAGGCGCCGACGTCAGGCGCGATCGGCAGGTCGAAGAGCGCACGTTCGTCTGCCGGCAGGGCGAGGAGGCCGTCGTAGCCCTCCCGATTGGCGCGCGACACGTACTGGCGGGGTGCGTTGGCGGCCACGATTGCGGCACCATGCTCGCGCGCGAGGTCGAGGCATGGTTGGTAGAACGCGAGCCAGCTGTTGGGCTGGCCGGACCACGTCCTGCTGCCGGTCCGGTCGATCAACTGGTCGGTCGTGAGCTCGCCGCGCACCCAGGCATCGACGATCGGCTGTTCGTGCCGCTCCAGCATCTCCAGGCACAGCGCCGTGCGCGGCTCGCGTGCGAGCAGTCGTGCGTAGAGGGCTTGCTGCACGGCATGGGCATCGGGGTTGTCGTGGTATTCGCCCAGCAGCACCACATCCGCGCGGGCGGCGCGCCGGGCGGCTTCGTCCAGGTCGATCCGCTCGGCGGTGGTTCCATCGCGGATCACGAGCGCCCCGGCGGCGGCGTCGCGCTGGGCAGGCGTGAGCACGCGCGCAGCACGTGGTGCGGCGCAGGCGGCCAGAGCGAGCAGCGTGACGGCGATCGACAGGAGGCGCATGGTCCTACGCTACGCTCGTGGACTGCATGGAGGCAACCAACGGGAGATCGAACGCGCAGGAGCGCTCGCGATGAGCGTGCAGGTCGCTGCACTGCTCGGCGATGCCGGCGCCATTGCCCGGCGGCTTCCTGGCTTCGAGCCGCGGCCGCAGCAGCTCCAGATGGCGTCGGCGGTCGAGGAGTGCCTTGCGCGCAGCGGCCGCCTCATGGTCGAGGCGGGGACCGGCACGGGCAAGAGCTTTGCGTACCTCGTTCCGGCGATCCAGCGGATCCTCTCGCACCGGGAGCGCGTGGTCGTCTGCACGAACACGATCGCCCTGCAGGAACAGCTGATCGACAAGGACATTCCGCTGCTGAACGCCGTGATTCCCGATGAGTTCAGCGCCGTGCTCGTGAAGGGGCGCGGCAACTACGTGAGCTTGCGCCGGCTTCGGCTCGCGAGCGAGCGCGCTGATCGGCTGCTCGGCAGCGAGGAGGAACGGCACTCGCTCGAACTCATCGAGGATTGGGCGTACCGCACCACCGATGGCACCCGCAGCACGCTGCCTCAGCTGCCGCGGGAACAGGTCTGGGAGCACGCGCAGTCGGATGCCGGGAACTGCCTGGGGCGTCGCTGCCCCAATCACGATGCCTGCTTCTACCAGGCCGCACGACGGCGCATGGAGAACGGGGATCTCCTGGTCTGCAATCATGCGCTGTTCTTCAGCGATCTCGCGCTGCGTCGCATCGGCCGCGGGTTCCTGCCCGACTACCAGCACGTGATCCTCGACGAGGCGCACGCGATCGAGGAAGTCGCCTGCGAGCACTTCGGCGCCCGGCTCTCGGAGTCGCGCGTGGCGCATCTCTTGCGCACGCTGCACGATGCGCGCCAGCACCGCGGTGGCCTGTGGACGGTGCGCGTGCAGGATGGCGGCGAAGGCACGATCCAGCAGGCGATCCTGGCCGTGGATCGCTGCCGCGAGGCGAGCGAGGCGTTCTTCGGCGACCTCTGGCGCTGGCACCAGTCCGCGGGCGGGGCGGGGCGCGTGCGTGAGGCGGGCATCGTCGGCAATCCGCTCACCCCCGCGTTGTCGGAGCTGGCGGCGCTGCTGGCGCTCGTGCGCGAGCGAGCCTCGAGCGATGGTGATGCAGCCGAAGTGAACGCCTGGCAGCAGCGCACGTCCGACATGGCTGCCGCCGCCGAGGCGCTCGTGGCGCAGTCGCTGTCGGGCTGCGTCTACTGGGTCGAGGCCGGCGGGCGTCGGAAGGCGCATGGCGGGGCGCGGCCCGATGTCGCCCTCGTGAGCGCGGCCGTCGATGTGGGACCCGTGCTGCGCGAGAACCTCTTCGGGCGCGAGGTGTCGGTCGTCATGACGAGCGCCACGCTCAGCACGCGCCCCGGCGACTTCCGTCACACCGCCGTGGCGCTCGGCTGCGACGATCCCACGACGTTGCAGGTCGGCAGTCCCTTCGACTACGCGAACCTCGTCGAGCTCTACCTCGATGTCTCGATGCCCGAGCCGTCGAGCCCCGCGTACGTCGAGTCGCTGGCCGATCGCGTGCTGCGCCACGTCGGCGAGACCGATGGCGGGGCGTTCGTGCTCTTCACGAGCATCGACACGATGCATCGCGTGGCCGAGCTCGCCTCGCACGAGCTCGTGTCGCGAGGGCACCCGCTGCATGTCCAGGGGCTCGGCGTTCCCAACCGGCTGC
>JASGCG010000365.1 GCA_030054235.1 Bacteroidia bacterium | reverse complement strand
GTCGGTCGCACGGCAAGGAGGCCAGCGAGAGATGACGATGCTCCAATCGGGCCAGTTCGGCATGTTCCAGCGCAGGCTGGTCCTGCTGTCGATCGCGTTGCTGGTGGTCTTCGCGGGTCTCTTGGCGCAGCTCTGGCGACTGTCGGTCGTCGAGCACGCTGACCGACTCGAGCGTGCGATGGGCCGCGTGAAGCAGAGCGAGTTCCTGCCCACGCTGCGCGGCACGATCGTCGATCGGCACGGCCGCGTGCTCGCCGAGGATGCAGCGAGCTACGACGTGGCGCTGCACTGGAGCGCGATCAACGGCGACTGGGCCATGCAGCAGGCCACGGCGGAGGCGGTCAAGGCGGCGGGAGGCCGTCGTGCCTGGCTCAAGCTCCCGCTCGAGGAACGTGATCGCCGCAAGCAGGCTGCACTCGTGACGTGGAAGGCCGTGTGGGCCGACGTGCTCGGTGCCATCGTCACCGTCGGTGGCATGCCGGCCGTTGAGCGCGACGAAGCGATCGTGGCCATCAAGGACCGCGTCAACCTGATCCAGAAGCAGAAGGACGAGCGCGACCAGGCACGGCGCGTCGACCTCTACGGCGAAGAAGCCCGTGCCGACTTCCGCAGCGAGACCGTGCAGGAGAAGACGCAGTTCCACGCCGTGCTGCGCGGTGTGGATGATGCGACCGCGTTCGCCTTCGGCAAGCTGGCCGATCGTGCGCCGGGCGCGATCACCGTGCTCGACAGCCGCGTGCGGCGGCGCCCGCATGCCGAAGCGATCGTGGAACTGCCATGCGACGGCCTGCCCATGGACATGCGTCGCAACGATCCGCTCCGCGTCAGCGTGAACGACGTCGGTTCGCGCATCGTCGGCGTGACCCGATCGCAGGCGCTGGCCGAGGATGCGCAGCGCCGGCCGCTGTATCGCGTGCGAGACGGCGAACTCACCGTGGACCTTGGTGGCTACGAGCCCGGCCCCGACGTCGCCGGTGCCACGGGCATCGAGCGCACGCAGGACGATCGGCTGCGCGGCAAGCGCGGCCGCGTGCGCACGCCCATCGGGGCCACGGAGCCCATCCGCGAGGAGCCGGTTCCCGGCGATCGCGTGCAGCTCTCGATCGATGCGGCGCTGCAGGCACGCGTCGAGGCGATCCTCGAGCCCGCCTTTGGGCTCACCGTGGTGCAGGGGTTCCATTCCGCACCGGACCAGCCGCTCGGCACGCCACTCGCAGCGGCGGCTGTCGCGATCGATGTCGACACCGGCGAGATCCTCGCCATGGCGAGCTGGCCGGATCTTGATGACCATGATCGCCTCACGCCGCGGCAGCGGCTCGCGCTCACGCCGTGGATGGATCGCGCGATGGGGGCGTCGTTCGAACCCGGCAGCGTGATGAAGCCGGTCGTCGTCGCCTGCGCGGCGGCCGAGGACTTGGCCACGCCAGCGACGGTCATCGACTGCACAGGTCACTTCTTCCCGGGCGTGCACGGGCATGCACGGTGCTGGATCTATCGACCTGAGTACACGCCCAACCACCATGGCCCACTCGGGGCGGCCGAGGCGATCGCGCGCAGCTGCAACATGTACTTTTACACCCTGGCCGACCGTCTCGGTCCGCGCGAGCTGTTGGAGGGATACACCTCGTGGGGCTTCGGTCGCACGCTCGGCATCGGGCTCGACTACGAGCGTCTGTCGGAGTCAGGCGGCGTCCAGCGGGTCGGTGAGTCCGCTGGCTCGATCCGCCAGCGCGACCTGATGCAGATCGAATCCTCGAAGGATCGGCAGACGACGATCTCGCTCGGCATCGGCCAGGGTGACATGCGCGTCACGCCTCTGCAGGTGGCGAGTGCCTACGCCACGCTCGCGCGCGACGGCGTCGCGATCCGGCCCAGCGTGCTGCGCGGCGGGGCGGGCTCGCGCGTTGATCTTGGCGTACCCGATGCCATGATGGCCACGATCAAGGACGGCCTGCGGCTCTCGGTCGATGCGGAGTACGGCACGCTGCATCACGTCGGCCCGAGGGATCGGCGTGCGCCGATCTTCGATCTTCCCGGCATTCGCGTCTGGGGCAAGTCGGGCACGTCCGAGACGAGCCCGCTGGTCATCACCAACGCCGATGGCACCAAGGAGGTCGTCACGTCCAAGGATCACGCGTGGGCCGCTGGCTTCGCCGGCGCGCGCGCCGATGGCCGGCCGCGCATCGCGTTCTGCACGTTCGTGGATCACGGCGGCGGCGGAGGCAAGTCGGCCGGCCCGATCGCTGCCGCGCTCGTCCGTGCGTGCGCCGACGAGGGCTACCTCGGCGATGCGCTCCGCTCGCGCTCGGTCGTCCGGTTTCCCGATGCGTCGACGCCGACCGACCAGCTCCAGACGTTGGGCGGAGCACGCTGATGGGGCGCTTGGCGGCCAGCGAGTTCAAGGGGTCGGGCTCGCCGCGCGTGATCCTTGAG
>JASGCG010000364.1 GCA_030054235.1 Bacteroidia bacterium | reverse complement strand
CAGCATGCACGGTGGCGGGGGCGCTCCCAAGCAGGTCAACGATCAGCAGTGGGAGAACCAGAAGCGTCTCTACGACTTCCCGGACAAGGGCTTCGCCGCGGGCGAGGGTGTGTACGTGGCGCCGCGCGCACCGACCGACACCTGGAACCTGTGGCACCAGGGCCACATCGATGCGCTCTTCGCCCAACTCATCCGTGACATGATCCTGGTGCACGACGTCGATCCTGATCGCGTCTACATCACCGGCTACAGCGCCGGCGGCGATGGCACGTACCAGCTCGCTCCGCGCATGGCCGACTGGTTCGCGGGCGCGGGCATGATGGCCGGCCATCCCAACGAGACCCAGCCCGATGGCCTGCGCAACCTCGCGTTCACGCTGCACATGGGCGGCAACGACGGCAACTTCAATCGAAACGGCATCGCGCGCGAGTGGTCGACGCGGCTCGACGACCTCGCTGCCAAGGATCCCGGCGGCTATCCGCACTTCGTGAAGGTGCACGAGGGCAAGGGCCACTGGATGGACCGTGCTGATGCCGAGGGGATCGTCTGGATGGCCAAGCACACGCGCGTCGATCGCCCGACGAAGATCGTCTGGCTGCAGGACGACGTCACGCACGACCGCTTCTACTGGCTGAAGGTCAAGGCGCCGAAGGCAGGCAGCCGCGTCGTCGCGAGCCGTGCCGGCAACACGATCACGATCGAGTCGTGGCGCGACCTCGGCGAACTCACGATCCGGCTCGATGACAGCATGGTCGACCTCGACCAGCCGGTCACCGTGCGCACGCCCACGACCGTGCTGCACGACGGGCCCGTCACGCGCAACCGCAAGGTGATGGAGGCCACGCTCGCCGAGCGCGGCGATCCGAAGGGCATCTACTCGGCGGAGCTCACCGTGACGCTGCCGGCGACCACGTCGGAGCCCGCGCCGGCCCCCGCAGGCGACGCCACGCCCGCCAAGGCGCCCTGAGCCGGCGGCCGCGGGCACCGCTTATCGACAGTCCCGGATCCGTTCGCGGCGGTTTCCCCGTCGGCGCGCGCCCGGTGCTGGCCTACACTTGCTCGTCCTCCAAGGAGACCAGCTCGTGAACCCAGCCATCATGACCGAAGCCGCTGCCGCGACCACCAACGCCACCTTCACCGCCGCCGAGAAGGCGAAGCTCGAGGCCGACGTCGAGGCCTATTGCCAGGAGATCCGCCCCATCGAGGAGATCGCGTACCTCGAGCGGCGCTTCAACCCGGCCATCGGCGACCTTGCGAAGAAGCACAACCTGCTCGGCATGAGCATGCCGAAGCAATACGGCGGCCGCGGCGCCGACAGCCTGACCTACACGCGCGCGCTTGTGCGCATCAACAAGGAAGGCACCGGCGTGCGCACGTTCTTCAGCGGCCACTGCTCGATCGGCCAGTTCCCGATCCTGAAGTACGGCACCGAGGAGCAAAAGCAGCGCTACCTGCCCAAGTCCTGCCGGGGCGAGTGCACGCTGGCCTTCGGCCTGACCGAGCCCGAGGCCGGCTCGAACCCGCTCGAAGGCACCTGCACCTACCGCCGTGAGGGCGACAAGCTCATCATGAACGGGGTCAAGTACTTGATCTCGAACGGCTCGGTCGCCGACGCGGTCATCGTCTTCGCGTTCCCCGAGGGCTCGACCGGCAGCGATCGCCGCATGAGCGCGATCATCGTCGACACGGCGGGCGACACCTTTGAGAAGGAGCAGCTGCACTCGAAGCCCGGCATGTACACCAGCGACACCGCGATGTTCCAGATGAACGACCACCCGGTCGATGGTCGGAACATGCTCGGCAAGGAAGGCGAGGGCTTCCGCATCGCCATGCACACGCTCGTCTCGGGCCGCCTGAGCGTGGCCGCGGGCTGCCTGGGCACGATCGAAGACCTGCTCGACGAGTGCGTGCGCTACTGCAAGGAGCGCCACCAGCACGGCAAGGAGATCGGCAAGCACCAGCTCGTGCAGGATCACCTGGCCCGCATCGAGATCATGCGTGCCACGTCGGACGCGGTCATCGAGCGCGCCGCGATCGCCAAGCAGGTCAGCGACGAGAACCCCGGCAACAAGGAACTCCTCGGCAAGGCAGACTTCCTTGTGGCGCAGGCGAAGTACTGGGCGAGCAACGCCGCCTGGGAAGCTGCCGACCGCGCCGTGCAGATCTTCGGCGGCCGCGGCTGGAGCGAGCTCTACCGCCCGTTCCGTCACCTGCAGGACGTGCGCGTCTGCCGCATCTACGAAGGCACCGACGAAGTCATGAAGCTCAAGTTCGGCGCCGCACTGCTCGGCAAGGACTTCGAAGCGTTCAAGTGATCAGGGGGGGCAGAAGCCCCAAGAACTCAGCAAGAAGCCCAAGTCCGATCCATCGGTCTGGCCGTCGCCGGTCAGGTCGCCTGTATCACCGCTGTCCCATGCGGACAGGATGAACCCC
>JASGCG010000363.1 GCA_030054235.1 Bacteroidia bacterium | reverse complement strand
CGTGGCGCCCGCCGACGCCGCGGCGATGGATGCGCCGCCGCGGCCGCCCATGAGGAGCTTCTTGCCGTCGGCCGAGACGTCGAAGCGCATGCCGGCAGGACCGGCCTTCTCGGTGGGCTTGGCGTCGTTCAGGTCGAGCAGCCGCACGGAGCCGTCACGACCGAAGAGCAGTTCGTTGCGGTCATTGAAGCCCAGTGATCCGAACGAGCCCTTCGGCACAGGCAACTCGACGGCCCGCGCCTCAAACCCATCGAGATCGATCTCGACGCGCTTGGGTTCGGCGGCACGCTCGCCGCGCCCGCCAGCACCACGGCCTTGGCGCTTGACGCGCGTAGCCGTGAGTTCGATCTTGGTCGACGAACCATCTTTGGCCGTGGACGAAGCGCTGCCGCGCAGCGTGTCACCATCGATGGTGAGTTCGGCTTCGTAGGTCATCTCACCGAGCATGCCGCGCAGCTTCATCAGCTTCGTGGCAGCGTCCCACGTACCGGTCAACTCGACTGTGCCGTCCTTCGTGATCGAGGTTGCCTTGACGGAGTTGTCCTCGGCCACGCTGAGTTCAAGCGTGAACTCGACCGGCTCACCCCCGCCGAAGGTGGCCGTTCCCTTCCACGAGCCAGTCGGTCCGGCCGGCGTCTTGGCGTCGTCGTCCTGCTGGTCCTCGTCGTCCTTCTTCTCGTCGTCGGCCATCAGCCCGAGTTCCGGCTGCTCGGCGCCGCGACGGCGTCGGCCACCCTGCGGTGCGCCAGCGGGACGACCGCCATCGCCGCCGGGTGCGGCAGCAGGAGCATCGCCACCAGCCGAAGGCTTGGCCTCGTCCTTCTGGCCTTCCTCGTCGCTCTTGGGCAGCCACGCCAGGGCCATGTCCTTCTTGAGCGGCACGGCCATGAGCACCTGCGAGGAACCATAGATCCACGTCGTGTCGAACTCGCTGTAGGTCGGTGCGAAGTTGCGCTGGCTCGTGTACGCGAGCCACTGTCCCTTGCGGTCGAAGACGGGATCGCCGTCGTTGAAGTAGCCGCTCGTGACCTGCACCGGCTTGGCGCCCTCGGCGGTCGTATCGAAGAGGAAGATCACTTCCATCTCGCTGTCGTCCGCGGAACGCGCCCACGCCATCCAGCGCGAGTCATGGCTGAACGAGACCGCGATGCTGCGGGCTTCGGGGTCGCGATCGATGCGTCGGATCGATCCATCCTCGAGCTTCACCAGATCGATCGCACCGGTCTTGTCGGTGATCACGACATGCTTGGAGTCCGGCGCCCAGGTGATCCCGGTGCGGAAGCACGTGCCGTCCTTCGTGATTTGGCGCGCCTCGCCCTTGCCATCGGCGGGCATGGTCCAGAGCTCATACTCGCCCGTGGCATCGCTGAAGTAGGCCAGCGTCTTGCCGTCGGGGCTCCACGACGCACTGCGCTCGAAGATGCCATCGGTGCGCGTGAGGTTGCGGGGCGTGCCGTTCTCGGCAGGCGCCGACCAGATGTCGCCGCGGGCGACGACGGCCACGCGCTTGCCGGACGGCGAGATGCTCGCATCCTGGATCGAGCTGGCGGCATCCACGGTGGCCGTCCGCAGCGACTCGCGGTCGCCAGGGACCTCGATGTTCACGGCCGAGGCGATTCCGGACCCCAGATTGAGCAGCATGACGCGATCGCCGTGCTGGAAGACCATCTCGCCGTTGCCCGCATCGTCGGGGCCCACCGCGGGCCAGCGGATGTCGTGCGTATCCAGCGTGGTCACCTGAGCGGTCTTGCGCGTCTCGAGGTCGTAGCTCCACACGTTGAGCACGTGGCCCTGGGTGGCACCGCGATCGCTCAGGTAATAGACCTTGTTGCCATGCCACATCGGCAGGGTGTCGGTCCCTTCCCAGTCAGTGATCCGTCGGCTCTCCCCGGTCTTCAGGTTCATGAGCCACACATCCGTGGCCATGCCGCCGCGGTAACGCTTCCACGTGCGGTTGTCGGTCGAGTGCGGCGTGTAGGCGAGCCACTCGCCGGTCCGGTCGATCGCGCCGTTCGTGCCGTAGGGCACCGGCAGCTTCGAGGGGAGGCCTCCGGTCGCTGGGATCGTGTAGAGCTTCTGGGCGCGGTCGAGCCCTTCGATCGCACCGGTCATGAAGACCAGGCCCTTGCCGTCGGGCGTCCAGTCGCACAGGCCCTCGGGTGCGGGGTGATGCGTCACGCGCTCAGGGATGCCGCCCGCGGCCGGGATCGTGTAGAGGTCGAGCGACTGGTCGTAGTTCGCACGGAACGCGATCTCCTGCCCATCGGGGCTGAAGCGGGGCGAACCTTCAAAGCCCGCTGGACTGGCCACGGGGCGCGCGAGCCCGCCTGACTTGGGCACCAGCCAGAGGTCGTTGCCATAGACAACGACGATGGAGTCGCGGCTGACGTCGGGGTAGCGGCAGAGGCCTCGGTTGGCATCGGCGGCGCTGATGGCGGGGGTGACGGC
>JASGCG010000362.1 GCA_030054235.1 Bacteroidia bacterium | reverse complement strand
GCGGCGCCAGCACATCGATCCTGTTCCTGCTGCCTGCGGGCGAGCAGAGCCGATGGCACCGCGTCGATGCCGACGAGCACTGGCTCTTCCACGACGGCGACCCGATGGAGCTGCTGCTGGCCGACCCTGTGTCGGGTGCGCGCACGCGCATCGTGCTGGGCCGCGGCATTGGGCACGGCGATGCACCGCAGGCGGTCGTGCCGCGCGGCTGGTGGCAGGCAGCAAGGCCGCTTGGTGCCTGGACGCTGGTCGGCTGCGTCGTGGCACCGGCGTTCGAGTTCGCGCACTTCGAGATGGCGCCCGAGGGCTGGGAGCCGGTTGGGGACTGAGTGGGCGGAGAGGGATTCGAACCCCGGTAGACATACGTCAGCAGATTTACAGTCCGCCCTCGTTGGCCGCTCGAGTATCCGCCCTTGGATGTTTCCCGCCACGCGGCGAGGACGGCCTGCGGCGGTTCACCGGCATGCAGGACCCGCGCCCGCTGTACGCGCTGCACGAACTGCCGGCTGCACCCGAAGGCACGCCGATCCTCGTGGTCGAAGGTGACAAGGTGGCCGACGCCACGCGCGCGGTCGGCGAGGACCCCACCAACGAGGCACTCGCACCGATCCTGCAAAGGAGCGCGCCGCATTCGAAGCGGGACCGCCAGCGCGGGCGACGATGTGACGCGCGCTGGAAGTCGCTCGTCGTCGCCGCACACTGTCCCGCGCCATCGGTTGTGCCTGCGTCGCTGCGGGGGGAGTAGATTCCGCACGCAGAGGCGTCGCGCACCGGCCGCGACCTGCTGCGAAATCGACTTTGTTCCTTGAGAGCCCGCGTGACCACTCCGCTTCCATCTTCCGAAGAAGAACTCGCCGTCGCGCTGCGCGACTCGCTCGCCACCACCCTTGAGAAGCACATCGAGCGTGGCCGGAGTTCGCGCGACTTCGCGCGACGACTCGGCCTCGACAAATCGCTTGGTTGGAAACTGTGGCGCATGAGCACGGCGCCATCGGCCGCCGCGCTTCTACGGGTGCTTCCAAAGTCTCGTGGCATGCGAACCATGCTCGACGCGGTGCGCGCGCACAGCCCATCGCGGGCCCTTGCCGACCAAGTCTCAGCGATCGCAACGGCACTCCTCGCCGCACGAGCGTCGGCCGAGAAGCAGGCCGCGGAAGCAGGCCTTGGCGGACCCGCGACGTCGGGGCCGTCCAGGCCACTGGCAAAGGTGCCACGCGTAACCGTTGTCGCCCGGCTCGCGCAACGCTTCGACGAGGATTCGGATCGGGTCGGGACATCGCTCGAGCTGCGGGTCGGCGCATTTCTCCTTGCGCCCGACGAGAAGCGCGAGCGAGTGCACGTCTCCGCATGCGCCATGATCGTCGGCCCCCGCTGCTTCCGACCGAATCTGCGTGCCATCGTGTACTCGCCCATCGCACGCTGGGAAGGCAGCTCCGAGATCGATGTCCGCGCATCTGGTGCCACCACCATGCAGCAGGCGCCCGGGTTCCTGCCCGAGCTCTCGACGGTCGGCATTCACGCCGAACAGTTTGAAGCCATCGAGTTCGATCGTGGCCAGCCACTTCGCTACTGCACCTTCCTTCCGCGGCCTGGCGTGCCGGAGACGCTCTCGTTCCTCGAGGTGGTGCGGAGCGCGGGGGATGTCTGGGCCAAGGACCGCCACGCCTTTGGCTCGCTGTCGATGAGGATCTCCGCGCCAACACGCCGAGCGACACTCGACATCTGGGTTCATCGGTCCCTGCCGACTCCCGATTTCACCGTGTCGTGCCGAGAGGTTTCGTCCATCATCCCCCATCCCACGGCGCCTTCCGCGCCGCTGCCGAGTCCTCTTCCCGATGGAGTGCTGCTGGGCAGCAAGTCATCGAGCCTGGGACCTGCGATGCGCGAAGACAACGAACGCTATCGAATGCTCCTTGATCGCGGCGCGGCGCAGATCGGCGCCGAGTTGCGGGATTTCCGTCTGTTCCGCGCCTCTGTGAAGCATCCGGCGCTCGGGGCATCGATCGTGGCCGACTGGCCGCTTCCGAAACGACGCTAGAGACATGATGTTGTCTTCAGAGGCACCCCAATGCCTCGGAAGACGCAGAATCGCCAACTGATCCACGTCGCGTGTTGGAGCGACTCGCACTTCGCGTTACACCTGCAGAGGAGTGGAGCGTCAGATCTGGGCCGCGCGCCGACGGACTCGGCTGTGGAACCGCGCGTGGGCCGTTGATGGTCTTCCCCATCACGACCCCCCACCGCGCAATCTGAGGAGTTTGGCATGCGCACTGCAGCGCTCGTCTTCGTCGCGACTTCGCTTGTGTCCATCATTGGAACCTCCGCGAACGCGGAACTGATCGCCGGCTGGTCCATCACCACCGCTATCTCAACGCCCACCACGGGCTCCGCGTTCAGCTATGGCGCCGCCGATCAGGGCGCGCTGTCCGCTTTCACGATGCTGAGCGGTTTTCATGC
>JASGCG010000361.1 GCA_030054235.1 Bacteroidia bacterium | reverse complement strand
CCGATGGACCACGCCGGGGCGCGCGATGTCCTTGCCCACGCTGGAGAGCTGCCCCCCCGAGCGATGGCGGAAGTGCCACGCCAGCGCGTTGATCAGCGTGCCGGTCTTGTGGCTGCGTGCCGGATGCACGATGAGCCCGGGCTGCTTGTTCACGACGATGAGTTCGTCGTCCTCGAAGAGCACCTCGACCGGGATGTCCTCGGGCGGGATCTCGCTCGAGGGCGGCGGCGGCAGCATGGCCACCACGCGGTCTCCCTTGCGCAACTTCGTGCTCGCCTTGGGGATCCTGCCGTTGACCGTCACGGCCTCTTCGTCGATGAGCCGCTGCAGCTGCGTGCGAGAGAGGAACGGCACGCGGTCGACGAGGTAGCGATCGAGCCGCTTCTCGAGATCGCGCGTGAGTTCGAAGGTCACGCTGACGGGATGGTCGTCGTCGAACTCGCCGCTGGACTCATAGAGCGCGAAGAGCGCCTCACGATCGACCTGCCCGCCGGGTGCGATGAGCTGCACGGCGCCGCCGGGCCCCGACACGATCGAGTCGTCATCGGGAACGCTGGTCGGGCTGGACATGGCGAGGCGTGCGGTGGAGCGGCGCGCCGTTGCGCAGCGTGATCAGGGGGTGGCAGCAGGAGCAGGCGCCGCAGCAGGTGCGGGGGCCGCAGCAGGTGCGGGGGCCGCAGCAGGTGCCGGGGCCGCGGGTGTGGCTGGAGCCGCAGGCGCCGTCGCAGGAGCATCGCTCGCTGGAGCGACGGGTGCAGTGGCGGGGACATCGGTGGCGGGCGCCGTGGCCGGCACATCGACCGCCGGGGCGGGTGCGACTGGCGGCGCGGGTGGTTCGGGGATGAACACCGGCGTCTCGAGCGAAGCGAGCGACTCGATGCGGGCCTTGGCCTGGGCGGCGAGCTGCGGGTAGGCATCCTTCGCCAGCGCGGCGGCCTGCTCGTAGCGCTCTTTGGCGAGCGCGAGCTTGCCTTCGCTCTCGGCGACGGTGGCGCGACCGAAGGCGGCCGGGATCGCAAAGACCAGGTTTGTGGTCGGCGAGGTCGCGGCCGACACCACCTGCGCATACAGCTCATCGGCCTTGCCGAGGTACTCAGTGCGAAGCTCGGGGGTGACGGCCTTGTCCGCATCCTCGGGCTTGCGGTCCCAACGCACGCCGGTCTGCAGGCAGTTCATGTAGGTGTCGGCAGCGGTGAGGAGCGCCATCATGCGAACGCCGGGCTCACCTTCGTTTCGGCTGGCGATCTCGACCATGGCGGGCGGGATGCTCGCACCAGCGAGTTCCTCCCACGCGAGCGCGACGGCGTTGGCCTTCTTCTGGTTCCACCAGTTCCAGCCCATGAACGCGCACAGCACCACGAGCACGCCCAGCAGCCAATTGGGGCCGCTGGTCTTGAGCCACTGGACGTAGTCCTCGTTCTGGCGACCTTCCGCCAGATCGGTCTGCTGCATCTGCGCAAGACGCTTGCGGTCGGAGACATCCCCGGCGGGTCGTTTCTGGTCTGCCATGAGGGCGGGAAGTGTAGCATCGGCCGCGCCCAAACGGGCTCTGGACCATGCGTTACCGACTCCTCGTCACCGACCTCGACGGCACGCTCCTGGACCGTCGTGGGCGCGTGAGCGAGGGCAATCGGCTCGCCATCCGCAAGGCACGGGATGCCGGCCTCGAGATCGTCGTCGCCACCGGGCGGAGCTGGATGGAGGCTCGCGCGGTGGTGGAGGAGGCCGGGATCGAGGGGCTCTGCATCGCGGTCGGGGGCGCGAGCCTGCACCGGGCAACCGATGGCGGCGTGGTGCACACCTTCGACATGTGCCCGCAGGCCGCGCAGGACTGCACGCGCATCATCAGCGAGCACGGCCACGTGGCGCACGTCTTCCGCGATGCGACGCGCGCCGGCCATGACTACTTGCTCGTCGGCAGCCACGACTTGCATCCGGTGAGTGATTGGTGGTTCAAGGAGTTCCCCGTCGCGGTCGAACGCATCGCCTGCCCCACGCATTGGCAGCCAGAGGCGCATGCGCACGCCGTGCTGCGCACGGGCACGGTGGCGAGCGCGCGGGAACTTCCGGCCTTGGTCGATCGCCTGCGCGATCAGGTGGGCGACGCGGTCACGATGCAGCATTGGGGTGCCGTGACGCAGGACATGTCGATCGGCACGCAGACCCACGTGCTCGAGATCTTCGCGGCGGGCGTCGACAAGTGGACCATGATCGAGCATGTCTGCGGGCTGCGCGGCGTGGGCACCGACCAGGTGGCGACCGTCGGTGACGGCATGAACGATCTTGGCATGCTCCGTGCCGCCGCGCTGGGCATCTCGATGGAGAATGCGCACGAGCATGCGCATGCCGCGGCGAACGTGCGCGTGGGCCATCACGACCGCAACGGTTTCGCCGAAGCCGTCGAGCTCGTGATGTCGCATCGATAGGATCCACGTGTGACCGGCCGCGAGCACGACCCCCGT
>JASGCG010000360.1 GCA_030054235.1 Bacteroidia bacterium | reverse complement strand
TCGATGCGCTCGACCGGTTCCGCGTGCGCGGGTTCGAGCACCACGAGGCGTCCGCCGGAACCACCGGCAAGGATCGCACGACCATCGGCCGATGGCCCGATCGCCACGACCGGTGGCCACGGGCTCGACCAGTCGGGCGTGCGCAGGTCCCAAGCTCGAAGCACACCACCATCCGGCGAACGAATCGTGACGCCGTTCTCCCATCGCCACGAGCTTGTCCACGCGCCGTCACCGCCTTCGATCGGTCGCGAAGGACCCACTCGCGGAAGTTGGGGTGCATCCGGTGCCACGCGCTCCACACCACCTTGCTCGGCGATGACCAGCGCCTCGCCGTCCCATGCCAGGCACCATGGTCGACCGAGCGTGGTCGGCAGGTCATGCAGTGACTCGAGCGAAAGCGCATCGACGATGTGCACACGCTGATCGCTGCCGCAGGTGGCCACATGCACGCCCGTTGAATCCCACGCCAGCCAGGTGATCTCGGTCGCGTGGAGTCGCCGAGCGTGAAGCACATCGAGCGTGCGAGCGTCGATCATCCTGAGCGTTCCGTCGCGCGAGCCTGCTGCGATCCGCTGGCCGTCGGGCGAGAACGCCAAGCCCCACATGCGCGAGCCAGGAAGCGTGGTCCGGCTCGGCGGCGATCCATCGAGCGGGACAAGAGCCAGGTCACCCTGGATGCCACCGACTGCCACCATCCGGCCGAGTGGATCGATGGCCATGGCGCGAGGGCTGCCAACCACGCCGTGGGGCACCGAGCGCAGGATGGCGCCGTCGCGATCGGTCACGATGAGTTCGGATGGTGTCAGCACCACGAACACGCCCGCGAGTGCGCTGCCGCGCAATGCGGTGATCGCTTGATCAGGCGGATGGGTCGTGATGACGCGACACGCCTCCGGGTCGATCACGCACCACGAGCCGTCGGAGTACATCACCCCGAGCCGATCACCACCGAGCGGCGCAAGATCGATCGACTCAGCGTCGGCGGCGCCCGATGGAGCTCGGGCCAGCAGCTCGCGCGACTCATGTCGGGCATCCACCGCCACCACCTTGCCGCCAAGATTGGCAAGGACAGACCCATCGGGCGCCATCGCCACGCGATAGACGTGGGCTGCGTGCGGCAGGATCGTGTCACTGGCCCGCGCCAATCGGCCCAGCACGATGCGCTCCTCGAGCGAACCGTCGCGCGAGCCGCGTCGAGCGATGAGCGTTCTCGCTTGGGCCACGGCGCCCATCTCCACGTTCTGCTCAGCCAATTGCAGGAGCGCCGTGCGCCGATCGCGCTCGCTGGTGGCGGCGCGTGCCGCGAATTCCCGAGCGGTCCACGAGGCACCCACGACGAGCACGATCAGCGTGGCGACGAGCCCCGCACCGTAGGCCACAGGGCGTGGATCCTGTCGCCACAGCCGTCGAATCCACTGCCGCGCGGATTCGCGGCGCCATGGCAACGGCCGATGCTCGAGGAGTGCATCCAGGTCATCGGCGAGTTCGGCCGCCGTGGCGTGGCGTTCGGCTGGATCGGCGCTGGTCGCTCGCGCGATGACCGCCAAAAGATCGGGTTCGTCGGCGAGGGCCTCGGCTGGGGCGAGCACACTGCCGTCAGCAGATCGGCGCGGTGGTTCAACGGTGGTGATCCATGCGAGCAAGGCGCCAAGTGCGTGCACGTCGGAGCGGTGGTCCACGCGCTCGCCGCGCGCCTGCTCCGGTGCGGCCACGGTGAGCGTGGCCAGCGGCGTGGTGGCGCCGGCTTCAGCCACCCATCGCGCGATGCCGAAGTCGATGAGCCGAACGCGCCCTTCGGCATCGATCAGGACGTTGGCAGGGGAGAGATCGCCATGGATGAGCCCGCGGGCATGGGCGCCGTGCAGGGCGCGCGCTGCGTCGCGCACGGCACGGATGCAGCGCGTGTGCGGCCAGGACTGCGCGCGAGCCGCGGCCGTGATCGGCCGTGCATCGCGCACAAGCTCCATGCTGAACCAGGGGCGCACGCCATCGTTGGTCTCAAGCACACCGCTGCGCAGGATCCGCACGATGCCGGGGTCATCAAGCGTGGCCAGCGCCGTGATCTCGCGGCGAAAGCGATCGAGCAGCCCGCTTGCGGTGCCAAGCCGGCGCAGGACCTTCACTGCCACCAAGCGGCCGGGCTCTTCCTCGTAGGCGAGCAGCACATCGCCCATCGCTCCAGAGCCAAGCGATCCACGCAGCCGCAGTCCAGGGATGGCATCGGGAGCAAGATCGTCCGACACGGCCTCGGGTTGCGTGGAGGGAGTGCGCGCGAACCCAGCAAGGTGCCGGATCAGCGCCATGCGCGCTGGATCGCCGCGGCATGCATGGTCCAGCCACGCCTCACGCGCATCGGCAGGTTGCTCGAGGTACTGCGCAAAGAGCTCCTCGATGCTCGGCTCGCGCGGCGGTGATGGGTCGTGCGCGGGACCCGTCATGTGGTGCCCCCGTAGCCGGCTTGCGC
>JASGCG010000359.1 GCA_030054235.1 Bacteroidia bacterium | reverse complement strand
TGACCGGGCCGCAATCGAAGGCTGCGCGCGACCTCGCCGCGCAGCACCTTGTAGCCGCCCATGTCGCGCACGTCACAGCCGCTCACGCGGCGCAGCAGCCAGTTGGCCAGCCGGCTCGGGATGCGACGGATCGGGCCCTCGACGCGGCCGCTCCGGAAACCGCTGACGAGGTCGTGACCCCGCGCGAGCTCGGCCGCGAGCGCAGGGATGTCCTCGGGCGCATTCTGCAGATCGCCGTCCATGACGACGACCGTCGAGCCGCGGCTGGCCTGCAGCCCAGCCATGAGCGCGCTGCACTGGCCAACGTTGCGGGCGAGCGTGACCACACGCAGCCGCTTCATGTGCGTGAGCGCCTCGTCAAGGAGTGCCGGCGTCCGATCGGTTGAACCGTCATCGACGATCACGATCTCGTGGTCGCCTGGGATCGCGGCAAGCACAGCATCGGTCCGCCGCAGGAATTCCTGCACGCAGGCCTCTTCATCATGCATCGGCGTGACGACGCTGATGCCGATCGACGCAAGACCAAGCGGCATCTCAGACTCCCATTGACGGCCCAGCGAAGCGCCCCCGTGGGTCACTTCGGGCTCCCATTGCCGGGCTGGGGCTTCGTGGTCGTGGTCTTGCTCGCGTCAGTCGCAGGCTCAGGCTCGACCGGCTTTGGCCGGCGTTCCCGCAACTGCGCGATCGCCGCGAGCTCATCCTGCAGCTCGACCTTGCGCTTGGCCCACGCATCGCCGGCGATGATCTGCCGCGCGAGCGCCGTGCCGAGCTGCTCCGCCGCGCGGACATCGGATGGATAGTTCACGCCGCCAAGCGTGCGCGCAAAGCCAACCTCTCGTGCCCGCTCCATGAGCGCATCCTTGCGATCTTCGAAGAGGTTGGAGAGCAACGCCGCGAAGACGGTGGCACGAAGGGCCGGCCCGCACGGATACCCATTGGCCAGCGTGACCTTGCCGCTGACGGTGATCGCATCTTCGCGCGGCAGGCACGGCAGGATCGCCGGGTTGGCGTGCGGACGCTCGCGCTTGAAGGACTCGGGCAGATCCAGCATCAGCAGGCTCACATCGTTGCGGACCTCGTTGAAGGTCCGGAAGATGATCGGGTACCAGGTGGGGTCCAGACGCGCATCGAGCGCTTCATCGAACCACGTCAGGTCGAAGCTCAGGCTGCGCCAGGCGCGCGACTCGTCCTCGCGCGTGCGACGGTCCTGCAGCCACAGCAGCGTCGCTTCGTCCTTGGCATGCTCTGCCGACGCCGGCTTGGGCGGTGCCTCGACGAGTGCAGTGAGATCGACCGACTCCGGGCAGAGGAACGTGCACTCAGACTGCTTGGGCTTCGCGGGTTCGCGAAGAGCTTCCTTCGCAGGCTCCTTGACGGCTTCGCGAGCCGCATCCGCAGGCGGAGCCACCTGAGGCGCCGCGTCGCGGGCAGGTTGCTGAGGCGCGGGCGATGCGGCCGGAACCGCCGCCTGCGTCGGCGCGGTGGCGGGTGCTTGGCAGCCGGCGGCTGCACCGAGCAGGATCGCGAGAAGGATCGAGTGCATCGGTGCACCGTAACCAACGACGGGCGATCGCGCCACGCACGATCCGTTGGCCGGGCGTACCGGGATTCGAGCCCTTCGCCCTTGGACCTGCGCCACCTTGGCGGCACAATCCGACGATCCAGGAGCCACCATGACCACCGCCGCCCTCATCGTCCACGCACTCGCAGCCTCGACCATGGCTGCTCCCCCCGTCAACGATGCGTGCGTGAGCGCCGAGGCGATCGCCGGCCTGGGCTCGTTCGCCTTCACGAGCGTGGAGGCCACGACCGACGGACCGATCAATCCCGAGTGCAACTTCTTCAGCCAGTCCCAGGTGTGGAAGGACATCTGGTTCTGCTGGACGCCGTCGGCATCCGGCCTGGTCACCATCGCGACCTGTGGCGGCGCAACGTGGGACACCAAGCTCGCCGTCTACGCCGGCTGCGACTGCGGCGCGACCGCCACGTCGATCCTCGGCTGCAGCGACGACACGTGCGGTGCGCAGTCGCGCGTGACCGTGGCGGTGACCGCCGGGCAGCAGTACCTGGTGCGCATCGGTGGCTACGGCACGAGCGAGACCGGCGCTGCCAGCGGTGCCGGCACGCTGACGATCGCCGATGGTGCACTCTTCGAGGTCACGCGCCCCGAGACCGGCACGCGGTACGTGGCGTACGCAGCAGCCACGTGGGCAGCGGCCGAAGCCACGGCCGTGCAGCTCGGCGGCCACCTCGTCTCGATCGAGGATGCCGAGGAGAACGAGTGGGTGCGTGCGAACGTGGCGAACTACGGTGGTGTGGATCGTCGCCTCTGGATCGGCTTCAACGATGTCCAGATCGAGGGTCAGTTCGAGTGGACTGATGGCACGCCGGCCACCTACACGAACTGGAACCCGGGCGAACCGAACAACAGCGGTGGCATCGAGGACTTCACGGAACTTCTTGG